>NZ_JACGAV010000003.1:0-151764 GCF_020137645.1 Campylobacter sp. RM12637 | reverse complement strand
AATAATGAATGGAGTTTTTAAGGTGCTTGTCGCCTTAAAAACTACAAAGATTATTACAATAGTTTTAAAGATAGCTTCGGCTATCTTTAAAAACGCAATAAAGATTATTGCGTTAATGAATGGAGTTTTTAAGATAGCATTAGCTATCTTAAAAAACGACTAAGGTTATTACAATAGTTTTAAAGATTATTTGTAATAACAAAAAAGGTGCTATCCTTAGCACCTTTTTTACTTCTTTAACTTTTTAAAAAACATAATCAAAAAACATTTTAAACTTTTAAGAATTTAAAGCAAGAATTTTACTTAAAACTTTATAAATTAAACATATTTAGTATAAGATAACGATTATAAAAGGAGTAAATATGAATGTAATAGTAAAGATGAATGATAATCCGCACTTTTTAAAGGCTTTAAAAGAATTAGCAAAGGCATTTAACGAGCCGATAAAGATAAAGAAAGAAAAAAGCAAATTAGATGATTTTTATAATAGTAAAGAATTTTTAGATTCTATAAAAGAAGCAAAAGAATTAAAAGCTGCGTATTTGCGTGGGGAAGTTGAATATATGGACGCTGAAAAATTCGTAGAAGAAAGCATGAAATGGTGAAGTATCAAGTAAGGGAGACTAAAGCTTACAAAACAGCCTTTAAAAAACTAAGCAAAGCTGATAAAGAATTAACAAATAAAATTATTTTAAGATTGGCAAATGATGAAGTATTAGAACCGGTTTATAAAGACCACGCTTTGCAAGGTAAATTTAAGGGCTATAGAGATTGCCATGTGAAAAACGATTTGGTGCTAATTTACGAAAAAGATAAAAATATTCTAACGCTAACTTGCATTAATATTGCAAATCACAGCAATTCATTCAAAAAATAATCTTTTTAAAAAAATAATAGCTTAAATATAAATTTGAATTTATCATATTATTGATTTAATACTATTTAGGCTATCTCTAAATCAAAATATAAAGCTTTGGTAATAATAAAAATATTGCTTTATATTTTTTAGTTTTTATGTGTAAATTATTGTTTTAAATTCTTTATTTTTTAATACTTAAAAAAATCAATATCAGTGAGATTTCAAGTGATTTTATGAGTAAAAAATACAATTAAATGCGTAAAAGTAACATTAAAACAACTAAACTTTTAAGAAATTTATTGGTAAAAATTATAAATCTTAGCTATCTTTACCGCTTAGTAATTTGGCAAGATTTAAGAAGTAGTTTAATACAAACAATAACTTAGCAATTTAAATTTTCTTACTTTTAAAGAAAATTAAAATATTTTTATTTGAATTATTATTTTAAATTCTTTATTTTTTGTATTTAGTAATGCGAGTGAATGAATAAAGATTATTATTTAATAGTTATTTTTGCTTCTTTATATCAAAAATTAAGCTTTGCATCATAATTTGAGTATTTAGGCGATAGAATAAAAATGTATTTTGAAACTCCTTATGCTTAAACTCATTAAAAAACCCAATAAATAATATTTATTGACAAGATAAAAACATATAAAGATTTTGCACCTTTAAAATAGGTGCAAAATAAATTAAAAACTCTTTCTTAAAGTCATATTAAGCGAATAATCCACATTCAAATCACCAAAAAATGTCCTTTCAAACTCGGTCATTAGCCTTAAATTATTCGTGAAATTATAATTAAATGAAGCATTAGTTAGCATTCTTGTATCTTTTTTGCCTTCAATTTGTCTAATTACATTTAAATCTCTTATGGTTTTATCGCCGTTTTTAGCTAAATCAGCAGCAATTCCAACCCCAAATCTAAATCCAAATCTTGAATCTTCGCTACTTTGCTTACCAAAACTTAGCATTGTTTTTGTATTAAATGGAACGAATGATTTGCTTTCTAATTTTATATGCTCGGCTTTATTTTCAAGGCTAATCGCACTAACATAGCCACTAATTAACTCAACGCTAGGCTCTAAATAATAATTATTCATATAAAATCTATTGCCTAATTCTACGCTTGCTACTACGCTTTTAGAATGATTATTCGCGTTAATATAAATTGCTTTATTATTGCCATTATTTAGCGTTAGAGTGTAGTCATTTTTATAATCAACATATTTTGCAATCATATCAATATAAAAACCATTATTAAAAATAAAGCTTGAATAAAGTCCCCCGCCTATGCCTTTTACTTTACCTTCTAGCATATTTTTTGTATCTAGTTTATAAATTGAATTAGTAAAGATAATTCCCGCATAAGCATTGAAATCATCCATTTCGCTAATCTTATCAGCACCGATTTGTAATTCATAATATTTGGTCTTATTATCTTTTAGATACGAACTTGCTCCACCGAAATTCCTAATCCAAATTCCGCCATTTGCAACCTCATCTCTTAGCTCTCCCATACGCTTTTGCATATTGTTCCACTCTAAAACATAGTTAAAAAATGCTTGATTTAGCGTGTTTTTAGCTGTATTTATTGAACTTTCTTTCTCTCTTACGAAGAAGTATTCTTGATAATGGCCTTTTGTTTCTACATTGCTTGGATTGTTGCTAGGATTTGGGTCAAGCTCAACTATAACAGGCTCTTCTGGGTTATTTGGAGTGCTTGGCTCATCTGGTATTGTAGGCTCATTTGGAGTTGTTGGAGTGTCTGGCTTAGGCTCAACTGGTTTGGTATCAGGCTCGCTTGGTTTATTTGGAGTGCTAGGAATACTAGGTTCGCTTGGATTATTAACACTAGGCTCATTTGGATTAATAGGCTCACTTGGAGTTGTGTCTGTGTTAGTTGGTGGAGTTGGTTTAGTATCAGGCTCACTTGGAGTTGTTGGGGTACTTGGCTTATCTGGTGTTGGGCTTGGCTCTGGTGATGGAGTAGATGGTATTTTTTCAAGATACCATTTAGCTGTGCCGTTTTCATCATAGTATTTTACATTAGGTTTAAGGTCGGCAAATACTGAAGCTTCACCTTTAATATCAAAATAATTTTCAGCCACTAAAGTATCATTAGCCAAACTTGCTATTAGTATTTTATCATCTCCGTTTAAAAAGTCTTTTTGGATTAGCAAGGTATTTTTAGCTCCACTTGTGCTTTTGCTTATATTTAAAGCATTGTTTTTGCTTTCGTAAATATATGTTGTATTGGTTGAGTTTAGGCTACTTGCGTTTATATTTGCATTAATCATTGCACCATTAAACTCAAGGCTAGAACTATCATCAGCTGTGATTTTGCCTTTAAAATCTGTGCCATTTAAAAGGCTTAGTTTTGAATTGGTTTTCAAATCAAAATTTGAATTAATTTTGATATTTTTAGCAATGCTTTCGCCTTTTGTTACTTCTTCTTGATATTTTAGATTATTATAATAACTTTCATTAGTATCACTACCCATAGTATCATTTGCTTTTATATTTTCTCCATCAAACCTATCTATATAAGCTAAATTATCGCCAATTTTAATAGTTGAAGAAATAGAATTAATGTTTTTAATATCCACATTTGAATGTTTTAAAATATCAAGACTAGCTTTGTCTAAAGTTAGGCTAGCCATTTTATAATTTCTCTCTTCCCAATCTTCTTGGTCTAGCCTTGTAGGGGTAGTAAATATATCTTCTTTTAGCTTATCTTTTACATCTTTTGATACATAATTATGCACTATTGGATGACCTTGTAAAACTAAATTTCCATTTTTAAATTCCATATTTTGAATATCTAAACCACCATCATAAACAGCATATTTATCGGATTTATTATTGTGATTTTGAATTATATTGATATTTCCTTTAATATTTCCGTGATAAATAATATTTGTAGGTTCTGTTGTAGCAAATTTATTGATTTCCAGAGTGCTTAAGTTAGTGCTAGTATTTGTTATCACTGCATTATTATCACTTGCATAAAAATTATTAAAATATTTTAAACTAGCACCATTTAAATCAAGCTTGCCTGCATTCTCGCCAAAATATAAATAATTTGTATTTATTTGATTGGCGTTATTTATCTTTAAACTTGAATTATTAGTCATATAAATACTACCAAAAGTTGTGCCTGAAGAATTTTTAAACTCAACTTCGCCACCACCTATTCTAAGCCCTGCTTTGGGACTACTTGAATTAACTATCAATTTACCCGCACCAATTTTGTGTAAAAAATCAAATTCCGCAGTCTTTGCATAATAATTTACGACTGAATTAGCACCTATATCAAGACCGCCGTGTAAAAAGTCAAAATCACCTTTAATATCATAATTTAAATTATCTTTTATAATCAATGCGCTAGAACCTAAATCAGCATTAGCGCTAAGAGTTAAAGAACCACCATTTATATAAATATCCTTATCGTTAGCCATTAAATCTAATCTTTGCTTATAAGCATCGTAATTTTTATTTAAACTGCTTATATAACCAGAATAATGGTGTTTAAAAGATAAAGCCCCCATTGTTTGTTCTACAAGATGATTTTTATCATCTTTTAAACCATCATTATTAAGTGTTAAATTAGCAGATGTAATAACACTATGAGCCTTATTAAAAATATCTAAAGTATTATTATTTACTAAATGATAATTTGTATAAGTACAAGATGTGCTATTTTCATTACAATTTGCAACACTAGCTACTCCTATCATATACCATTTTTTATCTACATTATCCCATACATATAAAGCACTTCCACTATCGCCTTTTGCGCCTGTGCTTGAAAAATTCAATAATTTATTCTGATTAAAATTAATTGTATAGATTCCAAATTCTTGTCTGAAACTTTCATTTTTATCTATGTTGTTTATAATTCCACCTGTAAAATACTTATTTGCATCAGCCAATTTATCTGATTTTACACTAAAATAATCGTATCCGTTTTTATTTATTGTTTCTACTGTGTTAATTTTTTGAAGACCTGTTCCACTCCTTACAAAAAGTGTATATCTAGAATTATCATATAAAGCTGCCTTACCACTTTTATCTTCAAAATTTGCTAAATCATTATTAATATCTGATGAATATGTTTTAAAAGCTTCGTAATTTGTATCTTTTCCATTTTCATCATAATATTTTATCGGAGCAATATCCGCTTTTTTATTAATATTAACCTTACCCATTCTAAGAGCTAAAAAATCATCTTTTCCACAAGTTCCTTGAGTACAAGTCCATTTATCAAAATTATTTGATGCACTTACAACAGTATTTAATACTCCACCAAATTGTAAAGCTGAATATTTATGCAAAGAATTTGCTTGGTCTCCAAAAATCATATGAGCTGCACTTAAAACCCTATTGCCACCTATATTTGTAAATTCTCCCCTTAAAATACCCGTTTTATTACTAGCACTAAAATCAATCATAGGAGTATTTAATATAATATCAGTTGGCTTGTCTATAGTAAGGTTAGAATTATCTTGTGGATTAATTATTATATTTTCTAAACCTGCTTTAAATTTGCCTTTATTGGCACCAAAATCTAAATAATCTTGATAAAAATACCTACCATCTACAGCTCCAGCATTTAAACTAGAATATAAAATACTCATTAAAATTATTGATTTTTTCAACATTTTTTTGCCTTTTTTTATAAAAAATAATCGTTATTTTATAATGTTTTTCTTAAATTAAAAATCATAGAATTTAAAAACGATATTTAAATTCTTTAAATCAAATTCTAAAAACAAATTATTCCTTAACTAACTTAAGATATTTTTCTAAATTACAAAGGATTTTAATGAAAGAAAAATTAGCAAAACTATATTTAACATTTTTTTATTCAGGTCTTAGTCCGTTTGCAAGTGGCACAATGGGGACTATTGCGGCATTACCATTTGCTTATTTGTTACTAATTTACACAGATAAAAGCACTTTAATGCTATTAAGTATTGCAATTTTTATTGCAAGTATTAAAATCATTGACGATTATGAAAAAACTCACGAACACGATGCTAAAGAAATAGTAATTGATGAGGTTTGTGGGGTTTTTTTGGCGATTGGTATGAGTTTTAACAACTCTTGGTGGCATTTTGCTTTAGCTTTTATCTTATTTAGGCTTTTTGATATAACTAAGCCAAGTATTATTGGTAAAGTTGATAAAAAACTAAAAGGTGGCTTAGGCGTTATGCTTGATGATTTACTTGCAGGATTTTTTGCAGGTCTTTTATGCCTTGTAATTCAAGGAATTTATTTAAATTATTTAAAGGATTTATTATGAAAAAAAGTTTAATTTTATTAGCTTCTAGTGCGGCTTTTGCTTTAGATATTGGTGTAGTTTTACCACTTAGTGGTAGCGTTGCAGCGTATGGAAATGCGGCACTTAATGGAATAAAAGTAGCAAATGCAATGCAACCAAC
Organism: Campylobacter sp. RM12637; assembly: GCF_020137645.1. Taxonomy (NCBI): domain Bacteria; kingdom Pseudomonadati; phylum Campylobacterota; class Epsilonproteobacteria; order Campylobacterales; family Campylobacteraceae; genus Campylobacter; species Campylobacter sp. RM12637. Next base: position 145,458 of record NZ_JACGAV010000003.1, on the reverse strand, counting down.
TTTAAAAAATGGAGAGCAAATCAATTTAAATATAGTTGATACAAAAGGCGATAAAATAGAAGCCATCACAGCAACTGAAAGAGTTTTACCAAAAGTTAGTGCAATAATTGGAGAAATGATTACTGCAAATACTATAGTGGTTATGAATACAGCTGAAGCGAAAAAAGTGCCTGTAATTGCACCAGCTGCTACAAATGATAAATTATTAAAAGGCAAAAATTACGCTGCTAGAGTGTGCTTTAATGATAGTTTTCAAGGCGAAGCTATGGCAAAATATTTATTAGCTCAAGGTAAAAAAACAGCAGTAATTGTAAAAGACCAAGCGACTGATTATTCACTAGGTTTATCAAAAGCTTACAAAAAAGAATTTATTCAAGGTGGTGGAGAAATATTAAAAGAATTAATCATTACAAGTGGAGATAAAGATTTTAACGCTATTTCAGCTCAAATTGCTAGTTTAAATCCTGATGTAGTGTATTTGCCACTTTATTATCAAGAAGCAGCACTTTTTGTAAGACAAGCAAAAATAGCAGGTGTTAAAAGTATAATCGCTAGTGCTGATGGGGTTGCTGATGAGCAATTTATCAAACTTGCAGCAGAGTATTCAAACAATCATTTATATACAGATAGCTTTGATGCAAATGTTCCACCAACAGAACTTAGTAAAAAATATTTAGCAGAATATGCAAAAGCTTATAATGGAAGTCTTCCATCAAATTTTGCTGCAATGGGTGCTGATGCTTATTTTGTATTAGTAGAAGCTGCAAATCGTTGCGAGCAAATCACTAGCGAATGTATAAATCAAGAGATTAAAAAAACTAAAGATTACGAAGGCGTTAGTGGGATTATTAGCATAGATAGCACAGGAGAGACAAAAAGGTCTTTAATTATTAAAGAAGTAGTAAATGAAAACGCAGTTTATAAAGATAGCGTAAAGTAAGGGAGCAAAATGAAAAAAATATTATTTTCTTTAGCATTATTAACAAGTATGAGTGCTGATATTTTAAGAGTAGCAACAGCACCTAATTATCCGCCTTATGAATATTTAGAAAACAACGAATTAAAAGGCTTTGATGTTGATATTATTAAAGAAATTGCTAAAAGAAATAATTTAGAATTAGAGTTTAAATATATGGATTTTGACGGATTAATCCCAAGTCTTAAGAGCAATAAAGTGGATTTAATCGGAGCAATTATGAAAAAAACTCCAGCAAGAGCTAAGGCAGTAGAATTTACAATTAATTTTAAAGATAGTTCTAATTATTTCATAAAAAGAATAGAAAATAATGAAAATCAAGAAATTAAAAATTGTAAAGATTTAGATTTTACTAATACGCTTTTTGGGGCTGAACTTGGCTCGGTGCAATATGATATAGCAAAAAAATCTAGCCAAAAAGAAGTAAAAGGCTTTGCAAATTCTAGCATTAGCATACTTTCATTACAAAGCAAAAAAATAGATGCTATAGTATTAGATAAGGTTGCTGCTGTTAATTTTTTAAATAAAAATCCTGATTTGCAAGTAGTTTGCGAGTATAAAGACGAAGATTCGCAAGGATTTGCCGTAAATAAAGGTAATACAAAATTACTTGAAATAATAAATAAAAGCCTACAAGAAATGCTAGATGATGGCACAATAAATGAAATTAGTAAAAAGTATAAAATAAATTAATGCTAGTTCATATTTGTTGTAGCGTTGATTCGCACTTTTTTTTGCAAGAATTAAGAAAATTAATGCCTGATGAAGAACTCATCGGGTATTTTTATGACCCAAATATTCATCCTTTTAGCGAATATGAATTAAGATATTTTGATGTAGCAAGGTCTTGTAAAAAGCTTGGTATTAAGCTAATTAAAGGTGAATATGATTATGCTGAATGGTTTAATTATGTAAAAGGCTATGAAAATGAGCCTGAGCGTGGGAAGAGATGTTCTAAATGTTTTGATTTTAGAATGCAAAGTTCTGTTGAAATGGCTTTAAAATTAGGGCAAAAAACATTTACAACCACACTTTTATGCTCTCCTAAAAAAGATTTAGAGCAATTAAGAGTATCTATGCAAGAAGCTTTAAAAGGGACTGATTTAGAGTTTTTTTGTGTTGATTTTAGAAAAGATGGTGGAACTCAAAGGCAATTAAAATTAGCAAAAGATGATTTATTGTATCATCAAAATTATTGTGGCTGTATTTACGGCTTAGCTCAACAAAAAAGCGAAGAGCATTTGATAAAAGAATTAAGCTCAAGTATATATAAAAATCAAATTCTACCTGGCTCAATAGAAGAAAAATTGCAATTTTTTAAAAAAGTCGTAAGATTAGAAAGCAAAAATCAACAATTTAGCATTATTAGAGAAAAGTTTTTAAATTATCGTTTGCTTTATGCAAGAATTAAAGCTAATAAAAATACTGCAAAAGCTTTTGTTTTGTTTTATTCGCATTTTAAATCACGCAAAATTAATCTAAGTCTTGACATAAGTAAAGAGCTAATAATGTGTAATAAAGATGAATTATGTGTAATATCATTTAAAAAAGCGAATGAATTTTTTAAATACGAAAATTATGAAGAATTTTTAAAAAATCCACCAAGTATTAAAAAGCAAATAAGCTTTAGAGCAAAATTATTTAATCACTATAACCTAAGTCCTATTATAATTATTGAAAATATCCCTGAAAAAATTGAAATAATTGCAAAAAGCATAATTTTTGAGGATACTAGATTTATACAAGGAAATTAATGGAACTTAGCTCAAATGATTTAAATATTTTATTATTTATATCTTTTGTTGTTTTTTCATCGCCTTATATAGCAAAGCTTACTAGCTTACCTATTTTAGCGGTTGAAATTATTTTAGGAAGTATTGCTGGTGCTATTGGAATAATCACAAAAACACCTGCTTTTACCCTAGCTTCTCATATTGGATTTTGCTATTTAATGTTTATAGCAGGGCTTGAAGTAAGCCTTAAAGAATTTATAAAATTAAATGCAAATGAGCTAAAAAAAATATCTTTATTTTATTTAATTCTTTACGCTTTAGCTATTAGTATTTCTTTGATACTAAAACTTAGCTTAGTAGTTGCAATAATAATTCCTGTTATGAGTATAGGGCTTATTAGTATTTTATATAAAGAATACGAAATTACTCCAAAATGGCTTAGTTTTACTATGGTTTTAGCAGCACTTGGCGAAGTAATAAGCATTGTTTTAATAACTCTTTTAAATAGCTTTTCAAACTCAAGTAGCACAATGCAAGTTGCCACTTCTGTATTGTCAATACTATTCTTTTTAGGGATTTTTGTTGTAATTTATTATATTTTCAATGCGATTTTTTGGTGGTTACCTTGGCTTAAAGAAATTTTAATGCCTGATTATGATAAAGCAGAGCGTAATGTAAGGCTTAGTCTTGCATTGTGGATGCTAGCAGTTGCTTTAATGCTTTATTTTGATTTTGAAATAGCTTTAGGAGCGTTTTTAGCTGGTATGTTTATATCTAGCTTTTTTGGGCATAAAAAGGATTTAGAGCATAAATTAAGCTCATTAGGACACCCTTTTTTAATACCTATATTTTTCGTATATGTTGGGCTAAGCCTTGATTTTAGCTTGGTTAATAAAGAGCTTATATTAATGTCATTTGCTATTATTCTTACTATGTTAGTTTGTAGAATAATTAGTTCTTTTGTATTTTATAAAGACTTTAAAATATCTTGCATTTTATTAGCTTTTACATCTTGTATGCCGCTTACTTTATTAATCGCAATTGCAACTTTAGGAATGAAATTAAACTTAATTGATAATTCTTTTTATTTAGCTTTGGTTTTATCATCTTTAATTGAAGCTGTCATATTTATGTGGGCTATTCCTAAAATTTCGTTACTTATTGAAACACATAAGCAAAAATCTAAGTAAGTTTTTTACAATATTTCACAAATTCCTTTTAAAATATACATAACTATTAAAAAAGGAGTTAAAAATGGAAAAAGCAAAATTAATTTACGATGGTAAAGAATTTGAATTTGATGTATTAAGTGGAACTAGAGGTGCAAAATCAATTGATTTTTCGTCTTTATATTCAAAAACAGGTGCATTTTCTTATGATGAAGGATTAACTAGCACTGCAACTTGTAAATCAAGTATTACTTATATTGATGGAGAAGCAGGAGAATTAAGGCATCGTGGTTATTCTATTGAATGGCTAGCAGAAAATAAAACTTTTTTAGATGTAGTGCATTTATTATTACATAAAGAATTACCAAGTCCTGAAAGATTAGAAGCGTTTAGATATGAGCTTAAAAAAAGAAGCTTTATTCACGAAGGTATGCATAAATTGTTTGACGCTTTCCCTGACAATGCTCATCCTATGGCAGTTATGCAAGCAGCAGTTGCAGCACTTTCAACATTTTATCCTGACCATTTAAATATGGATAAGCACGAAGATTATATGGAAATGGCAGCCAGAATCGTAGCAAAAATACCAACAATAGCCGCTAGTGCGTATCGCTATAAAAATGGCTTTCCTATGGCATATCCTAATCTTGATCGTGGATTTACCGAAAACTTTTTATATATGCTAAGAACCTATCCATACGAGCATGTAAATCTAAGACCTATTGAGGTAAAAGCACTAGATACGGTTTTAATGCTTCATGCTGATCACGAACAAAATGCAAGCACAAGTGTAGTGCGTTCAGTCGGTAGCACTCACGCTCACCCATATAGCTGTATTAGTTCAGCAATTGGTGCATTGTGGGGACACGCACACGGGGGTGCTAATGAAGGTGTGATTAGAATGCTTGAGACAATTGGCACACCTGATAGAGTTGATGAGTTTATTAAAAGAGCAAAAGATAAGAATGATCCATTTAGACTAATGGGCTTTGGGCATAGAGTTTATAAAAACTTTGACCCTAGAGCAAAAGTTCTTAAAAAACTAAGAGACCAATTAATTAGCGAAATTGGAATTGATGCAAACTTTGTAAAAGTTGCAACTAGAATTGAAGAAATCGCATTAAATGATGAGTATTTTGTAAGCCGTGGATTATATCCGAATGTTGATTTTCATAGCGGCTTAATCTTAAAAGCTCTAGGAATTCCTAATGAAATGTTTGCGGTATTATTCGTAGTAGGTAGAATTCCTGGCTGGATTTCACAACTAATTGAACAAAAAGAAAGCCCATTAAAAATAGTTCGCCCAAGACAAATTTATATAGGCGATTAAAAGAATTTGAATTCGGAAATTCCGAATTCAAATCAATGCTTCAAAACTCTTAAAAAGCTTAATATTAAGGCATTTTAAAAATTATCAAAAGTTAAAAATTAATTATTATTGTTATATTCATTTTTACTAATATATTTTATAATGAAGAAAAATAAAAAAGGATTAAAAATGCGTATTAGACAACCACATATTCCTTATGTTTCAAATAAAATTTCAATAGATTTATTAAACTCAAAATTTGTAAAATTAGTAAATGGTTTAGAGCCAGTTAAAGAAGTAGTTTCAAAAATTATTACAGCCTTAGTATTAAAAGAAAAATCACTTGATGAGAAGGTAAATGAGATTTTAGCAGAGCAAGAAAGCCAAATGGATTTAATGCAAGTTGATAGAAAAAATATGTTTTGGTTACTTAAGAAAAAACTAGCAGATGAATATAAAATCCAAATGAATTATGAAGATAGATATAATGCCTTATCTCACGCTATTTTGGACGCTTTGGTTGATGAAGATTTAATCAATTTTAATGTATCAGAAAATAGAGTAAAAAATGTGATTTATTCAAGTATGATTGAATACTTAAAAACTTACGAAGATATTGAAGACCTAGTATTTGATAAAATTAATAATTACAAAAGAAAAATCGTTCCTGGTAGCGAAGAATACGATTTAATTTACGAAAAGCTTTATGAAGAAGAGCTTAAAAAAAGGAAGATGTTATAAACAATCTTCTTAGCACTTTTGTGCTAGGACTAGGTCTTAGTCTTACTCATTGTTTTTTTATGTGTGGTGGGATAATTCTTTTATTCAACCACAAAAAGAGTAATTTTTTTGATATTTTTATATATCATTTTAGTAGAATTTGTGCTTATATTTTAATAGGTCTTATAGCTTATTTTTTAGGTTATTTTTTAAATTCTTTAAACTTACAAGTATTTTTATATTTTATCTTAGGTGCTTTTTGCGTTATTTTAGGATTTGCTTTAATTGTTAAAGGACAACTACTAGCTTTTATAGAAAATCAATTCATATATAAAAAAATAATGGTATTTTTAAACAATAAAAAAACTTCAAAATATAAAGGCTTTATATTTGGCTTTTTAAATGGATTTTTTCCTTGTGGTTTAGTATATTTTTTCGTAGCAAAATCAATGATTGCAAAAAGCGTTAATGAAGCTTGGCTTAATATGTTAATTTTTGGGCTTAGCACTCTTCCTGCTATGCTTTTAGGCTCTATATTTATAAATAAAATTAGAAAAATTAAAAATATTCAATATTTATTTTTTGCTTTAATTATTGTTTATGGATTTTATTTGTGCTTTTTAGCACTTAAATTAAGTAGGTAAAAATGTATAGATTAAATGAATATAAAAATGCAATTGAAAACACAAATATAGTTTCAAAAACAGATATAAATGGGATTATTACCTTTGTAAATGAAGAATTTTGCAATCTTTGTGGCTTTAGCGAAGATGAACTACTAGGACAAAATCACAATATTATCCGCCACCCTGATACGCCTAAGAGTGCTTTTAAAAAATTATGGGATACTATTTTAGCTGGGCGTGTTCATAAAGGAGTTGTTAAGAATAAAAAGAAAAATGGGGATTTTTTCTACGCACAAACAACGATAATTCCAATTTTTGATGAAGATGGAACAATATTTGAATTTATAGCTATTAGACACGATGTTACTAAGCTTTTTACCTTAAATGAAGAGCTTGTTGCAACTAAACAAAAGCTAATGCAATTAAATGAGAATTTAGAACAAGTCGTAGCTCAAAAGACAAATTCTTTAAAAATACTCAATGAGAATTTAGAAAAGAAAATAGAAGACGCAATAGCAATCAATAACGCTCAACAAAAAATAATATTTCAGCAAAATCGCCAAGTTATCTTAGGACAAATGCTAGAAAATATAGCTCATCAATGGAGACAACCTTTAAATGAATTATCTTTAGCTATTTATTTATTGCATAACGAAAAAAAAGATAAACATTATAAATTATGTCAAAAATTAATCCAAAATATGAGCCAAACTATTAATGATTTTAGGGACTTTATTAATCCTAATACGCCTTTAGAAAAGCATAATTTAATAAAAATAATTAAGCATAGTTTATACATAACATATCAAGCACTTAAAAAAAATAATATAAAAACTACATTTGATATTGATACTAAAAAATGCTGCTTATTTTGTAATTTTAATGAATTAGTGCAAGTTCTTGTAAATATTATAAATAATGCTAAAGATGCTTTTTTAGAACAAGAACTAGATGATAAAATACTACATTTTAAAGTATTTAAAGAAAAAAAGAATTTGATTTTGCAAATTAGCGATAATGCAGGGGCAATTCCTTCTAACATAATAGAGCATATATTTGACCCATATTTTACAACTAAACACAAAAAACAAGGCGTAGGACTTGGGCTTTACATTTGTAAGCAAATTTTAAATAAAATAAATGCAGATATAAGATGTTTTAACAAGGGCAATTGTGCATATTTTGAACTTATTTTTAAAGGAGAAGAATGTTAAGTTTATTAATTGTTGAAGATGAGAAAAATATAGCTCATCTAATGGGAGATATTTTAGCACCTTTGTTTTATGAAGTGCATTACGCTCAAGATGGCTTAAGTGGATTAAATAAATTTAAAAAACTTCGTCCTGATATTGTAATTTGTGATGTATTAATGCCGCTAAAAGATGGTTTAAGCCTTGCAAAAAGCATTAAAGACCTAAGCCCAAATACGCCTATTATAGTAATTTCAGCCCATAGTGATAAAGAAAAATTACTAAAAGCCATTGATGTTAATGTGAATAAGTATTTAATCAAACCTGTAATTCCAGAAGAATTAATCGCAAGTGTAAAAAGCCTGGTTTCAAATATGAGTAAAGTTACTAAAATAGGTGATTATACGATTGATTATATGAAATCAACTTTTAAAACATTAGAATTTGAAGTTGAACTTACAAAAAAAGAACTAGCTTTATTAAAAGCACTTAGTGAGCCAGTTGGTAGGGTTGTAAGCCTTGATGAGATAAAAGAGGTTTGCTGGGGTAAAAGTGATGTAAAAGATGGTTCGGTAAGAACATTTATAAAGCGTTTTAGAGATAAATTGGGTGTAAATATTATAAAAAATATTACTTCAACAGGTTATAAGATAGTTTTATAATATAGAATTATCATATTTAATACCCATTCTAATAAATATAGTATTAGAATTGCTTATATTAACGCTTACAGCTTCATCGCCTGGAGTGTCTTTGCCTATTAATAGCGATTTAACAGAATCATAATTTAATAAAGTAGAACATAATTTACCAGGTTTTTCTACTTTTTTAACTATTAAAAAATCCCTAAAAGTTCCAAAATGCAAACATTTTTCAGATTTGACAAAAAACCACATATCTTTATCAAGCCCTACTTTAGTCATTAGTGGAATATCTATGAAATTTTCATTATTAGAATAGTAAGTATCTACATCATTAATCAATGTAGCTAAGTTTCTGATTGATTTTGACATTTCTGCTTCATTTTTTGAATTATATATCTTAAGACCTAGTAAAATAAGTAACGCAAGTACCACAATAAATACAATAATAATTTCTATTACTAATGCTTTTTTATTCATTATTTATTTTTCCTTGTTGCTTAATATTCCCGCATTCGGTAATTTAAAACTTCTATCCTTTGCATAAATTCTTTGATTATCAATCAAATCATATTTCCAAATAGGCGCATTTTGCTTAAAATCTTCAATAAACTTAGCAAATATATCTAAGCCATTTTTCCTATGCGAACTTGCAATCCCTGCAAAATAAGAGCATTCTCCTACTAATACATCTCCTTTTGCGTGTGCAAAAAATAATCTAATATTTAAATTCCTAGTTTTTTCACACCAATCATCAAACCATTTTCTTAAAATTGGCTCATATATATCAAAACTAAGACCACTAATATTGCCTTCTGCTCTAATAATTCCACTAAAACTTAAAAATGCTCCATAGTTTAATTCTTTACAAATCCCGCAAAACTCATTATATAAAGCTTTTTCATCAAGAGCGTTATTAAATAATTGAAATTCTTTCACGCTCAACCACCACAAACAGGAGGCAGTATGCTTACTACATCGTTATCTTGTAATGAAATATCTAAACTATCTATAAAATTATCATTTATAGCAATAGCACTAATCTCTAACCACTCCTTTAAGTCTTCAAATTTCAATAATTCATTTTTTAATTCAAGAACATTTTTTACTTCTAATTCAATAGAATTTTTATTAATTGGCCCTAAAAAATTAACTTTTACCATTTTCATATACCTTTTCTAATAAAATATTTTCAGGAACAGGCCTACTAAAATAATATCCTTGATATTCATCGCAACCTAAGTGTTTTAAGAAATTTAAAATCTCAATATTTTCTACACCTTCAGCTACAGAGCGTTTATTTAAAGATTTAATAACATTTACAATAAACTCAACCAATCTTCTATTTTTTTCATTAGTGTCTATATTTTGTATAAAGCATTTATCAATCTTAACAACATCAAAATCTAAATCTTGGTCATTTAAATAAGATAAAGAACTATACCCTTTACCAAAATCGTCCATTGATAAACCTACATTAAGTTTTTTGATTTTATCAATAATAGCTTTACTTGTTGCGTTTTCTATTGAAAAGCTTTCTGTGATTTCAAATTCAATTAATCTTGGCGGTATGCCTTGAATGTTTTTTTCTATTGTATGAACTATTCCTTCGCTTAAAAGCTGCTTGGTGCTTAGATTTATACTAAGTTTTAATTCAAGACCTTTTTCTAACCATCTTCTTTGAGCTTCACAAGCCATTTTAATAATTTCATTACCTAAAGTAATAATTAAATTACTTCTTTCGCAAATTCCTATAAATTGGTCTGGAAATATTAATTTATCTCCTTTTTGCCATCTAACAAGAGCTTCTGCTCCTATAATTTTACCAGATTTTACATCTACTTTTGGCTGATAATATAATAAGAATTCTTTATTTACAATACCATTTCTTATATCTTGTTGTAATTTTAAATTAGCTTCATTTTGTTTGCCGATTTCTGCTGTATAACCAAATATCCAATTATCTCCACTAGCCTTATCATTTTCTATTGCTAAATCAGCATTTCCTATACATTCGTGTAAATTCTTGCTATCTTTTGGATATATGCTAAACCCAACTCTAGCATTAATTTTAAATGGCTCATATTCTATTAAATCATCATTTGAATTAATTTTAATACTTCTTGCAGTTAATTTTTGATGATACTTCTTAGCTATTGTAAAGCAATCTTCATTTTTATCTACTTCAATTACTAATAAAAACTCATCAGCACTAACCCTAGCAAGACATTCAAAAGTAGTTTTATTTTGTATAAATTTATATTTATCATATTTTATAAAGTCTAAGCTCTCAAAATGTTCATTATCTCCTGTTGCTATACCCTTTAATGTTGTATAAATTCTATAAGCTACGATTTTTAGAACTTCATCACCAAAACTTCTTCCATACATTGAGTTATAAATTCTAAAATTATCTATATTAAAAAATAAAAACAATAATACCTTATTATCTTTTTTTACATAATTATCAAGGCTTTCAGTAACACTTATCATATTCATAAGACCGGTAATATTGTCAATATATGCTTGTTTTTTGATATTCCCATCTTTTGCTTGAATTTGTCTTATAAATCTAAGTAAAGCATAACTTAAAGTTCTAAATTCTTTAAATGCAAAATCGCTATTTAATTGTTTATTCTTATTAAAATTAGATATATGTTTATTTAATGCTATATCAAAATGCTTTGTAGCTAGCTCTATTTGAGATCTTACTTCTTTTTTCTTTCTTATTATGTAAATTAAAATTCCTAAAAATCCAACTAATATAGAACAACCTAAAAATGCACCTTGTATTAATGCTGATTCAAATCTTTTGCTTTTTACTTCTTCTAAAGCTTCTTTTAATACATCACTTTTAACGGTAAATTCTAAAGCTAACCACCAATTTTTATCATAACAAGTATAAGCTTCGTTTTCATATACACAATACCATCTTTCATTACCTAAAAAATTAAAATTATCATCTAATCTTTTTGCGTTAAAATAAGAAAGTTGAGCATTGTGAAGATTTTTAATATTATTTAATGCTACTACCCTTTGAGTTTCTTCATATTTTTTAGGATTTAAAGTAACTCTTAATATTTTTTTATTATCTAATTCCACATACCTAGCGTAGTAATAATAAGTCGGGTCAATTCCATCAAAAACATCAATATCAATAGGATAACCCATATTTGCTTTTAAAAATTCTAAAGCTTTTTGTTTATCTTCGTGAGTGTTTAAATAATTTAATGCGAAATTATAAGCACTATCTACGAATTCTTTGGCACTATCGTCTAAATATGAAAATTCTGCATCTAAATATTTTTTAATATTTTTAAGTTCTTCTTTAATATATTTATTTGATGATAAATTGATTTGCTCGCTATATTCTTGTTCTAAATTTTTTACTTCTTCCGTATAACTTGATTTAATAACAAATATTCCAACACTAAAAATTAATGCGAAAAATATTATAGAATAAAGAGTTAAGCTCTTTATTGATTCTTCTAAAATTGACTTTCTTTCTTTCATAAAATACCTAATATATTATAAATTTAATATGATATTATAGCAAAATTATTAATACCGAAAGGAAATTGTAATGAAATATATTGAAAATAATATTAAAACACCAGCTTACATTTGCTACGAAAGCAAACTAAAAAATAACCTTGAAATCTTTAAAAAAATTCAAGAAGAAAGTGGAGTTAAAGTCTTATTAGCTTTAAAAGGATTTGCATTTAGTGCTGCTATGCCTTTAATTAAAAATTACTTAAAAGGCTGCACTTGCAGTGGGTTATGGGAAGCAAAATTTGCTAAAGAATTTGTAGATAAAGAAATCCACACTTACGCACCAGCATTTAGCAATGATGATTTAGAAGAAATATTAAACCTTAGTCATCATATAGTGATTAATTCATTGAATGAATATAAAAAAGTTATAAATCATAAAAATTATAAAAATCAATCTTTAGGAATTCGCTGTAATTTAGAGTTTTCAGTAGCTCCAAAAGAAATTTATAATCCTTGCGGCAAATTCTCAAGGCTTGGCATTAAAGCAAAGGATTTATTAGATAGCGAAATAATAGTTGATGGGCTACATTTTCACGCTTTATGCGAAGAGAGTTTTGAGAGTTTAGAAAAAGTCTTTAAAGTATTTGAAGATAATTTCTTAAAACCATATCTAGCAAAACACCCATTAAAATGGATTAATTTTGGTGGCGGTCATCATATCACAAAAAAAGGCTATAAAGTAGAAGAATTAATTCAATTCTTAAAAGCTATTAAATCAAAATATAATCTTGAAATATACCTTGAACCAGGAGAAGCTATTGGTTGGCAAACGGGGGATTTAATAGCTAGTGTTTTAGATATTGTTGAAAATGAGAAAAAAATAGCAATTTTAGATATTTGTGCTGAAGCTCATATGCCTGATACTATCATTATGCCTTACACTAGCGAAGTAAAAAATGCAAAAATCCTAGCAAGTCGTGATGAATTAGCAGAGACTAAAAGCACTAAAAATAGCTATCTTTTAACAGGTAATTCTTGCCTTGCAGGAGATATTATGGGAGAATATGAGTTTAATCAAGAACTAAATATAGGAGATAAGATAATATTTTGCGACCAAATACATTACACAATAGTAAAAAATACAACTTTTAACGGAGTAAAATTACCAAGTTTAATTTATGTTGGTGAAGATGGTAGCATTAAAAGTCAAAAAGAATTTAATTTTAATGACTATTCAAGGAGAAATTAAAAATATTTTGATATAAATTAAAGAATAAAATCATTTTAGGAAGATATTATGAAAAAGTTTTTTGTATTAGCATTTTTATTTACCTGTTTAAATGCTAGTGATTTAACAACTACAGGAAGAGTTACTAATATTACTAGCTATGAATTAGGAGAAATTTGGACAATATTAGCATCAAGTTATATTGCTTCACTTGCTTTAATTGTCTTAATTGCAGTGCTTTGTGCGTTTTCATTACATTATATGGTAATAGGACCTAAAACATTTAGTCACGAAGGCAAAAAAATATATGCCTTTTCATTATTTGAGCGTGGTTTTCATTTCATTGCTGCACTTGCTTGGATTATATTAATTCCAACAGGCTTAATCATTATGAATGGTCATTATTTTGGTGGTGGAGTATTTGTAAGACTTTGCAAAAACCTTCACGGAGTTGCTACTATTTTATTTTTTATCTCAATTATTCCTATGTTTTTTTGCTGGATTAAAAGAATGTTACCTGCTAGTTATGATATAAAATGGCTTATGATAGTAGGTGGATATTTAAGCAAGGTTAAAAGACCTGTTCCAGCGGGAAAATATAATTTCGGTCAAAAAATGTGGTATTACATAGCCGTTTTTGGTGGAGCTATTATGATAATTACTGGTGCGTTTATGTTCTTTTTAGATTTTCAAAGCGAATTTTTACAAAATATGTTAGGAATTAGCCATATTAATATTTTAAGACTTAGTGCAATAGTTCATAATATCTTAGGCATTGTTTGTGCTGCTATGTTTTTCGTGCATTTATATATGGCTGTATTTGCTATCAAAGGCTCAATTCACGCAATGATAACAGGATATAAAGAAGAAGAAGAAGTATATATTTTGCATTCTTATTGGTATAAAGAACTTACAAAAAATGGAAAAATAACACCGAGTTATAGCTATGAAAAATAAAACACCTAAAATCAAATTCTGGTTAGAAGAAGACGGCGAAATTTTTGGAAAAGGTAATTATGAGATATTAAAAGCCATAGAAAAATTTGGCTCAATTAATGAGAGCTCAAAACAACTTCATATGAGTTATAAAAAAGCTTGGACTAAGAAAACTAGCACAGAAAAATTTTTAGGCGGAGATATATTTATTAGCAAAAAAGGAGCTAGTAAAGATAGCGGAACTATTCTTAGCCCTAAGGCTTTAGAATTTATGAAAAATTATGAATTATTAGAAAAAGAATTAGAAGAATTTTTAGAAAAAAGATTTAATGAACTATTTAAAAAGGAAGAATAATGAAACTAGATTTTAGCGGCAAGGCTTGTCCGATACCTGTAATTGAAACAAAAAAAACATTAATTAATTTAGCAATTAATGATGAGTTAGAAATAATAGTTGATAATGAAGCGGCAAAAGAAAATATCCAAAGATTGCTTAAGAATTTAAATCAAGAATTTGAACTTAATGGATTTTGCTTTAAATTAAGAAAAAGCGAAATAAAAAGCTCAAAAGATGAAGCAAAACAACAAGAAGGAATATTTTTAAAATCTTTAAAAGTTGGCGAAGGCGAATTAGGAGCAATGCTTTTAATTGGATTTTTAACTGCTGTAAAAGAAAGAAAAATTCAAAAAGTTGTATTAATAAACGAAGCAGTTTTTATAGCTTGTGATGATACCCATCCAGCATTTAATGCTTTAAAAGCTTTAAGTGATGATGGAGTTGATATTTTATGTTGTGCGAATTGCTTAAATTATTTTCAAGTTAGTCCAAAAATTGGTAGAAGTTCAAACGCAGTTGAGATAATAGATACTTTATTTGAAACAAAAATGGTAAATCTATGAAACTTACTCAATTTAGCAAGCACGCAGGTTGAGGAGCTAAGCTAAGTCAGGCTGACTTACACAACGCATTAGCTAATATTAAACCTAGCGAATTTATATTAAGCTCAACTACTAGTAATGAAGATGCTTGTGTTATTGATTATCCTAAGGTAATTTCTACTAATTTAGAAGATTTTGCCTTAGTTCAAACACTTGATTTTATTACCCCAATCGTAAATAATGCTTATGATTACGCTGTAATTGCTGCAGCAAATTCATTAAGCGATATTTTTGCAATGGGTGCAAAAGTTATGAGTGCTATGAATATAGTTGCATTTAGCGAATGCTTATCTCAAGATATTTTAAAACAAATGATAGCAGGACTTAATGATACTATTAATTTAGCGGGTGGATTTTGTGCTGGCGGGCATACTTTAAATTCTAGTGAAGTATTTTTAGGGCTTAGCGTTACTGGTTATGTTAAAAAAAATAGTTTTTTAAGCAATAACAAATCCTTAGAAAATGATGTTTTAATAGCCACAAAACCACTAGGAACAAGTCTTAACGCTATGGCTATTAAAGCTAATTTAGACGATGATTTTAGCGAATGTATAAATGGTATGAAAAGCCTAAATAATAAAGCTTTAGAACTTTTAAATGGCATAAAAATCAATGCTTGCACTGATATTACAGGCTTTGGACTTATTGGGCATTTGAGCGAAATGCTAAATGATAAAATATCAATTGAAATCAATTCTGATGCGATAAAGTATTATAAAAACACTTTAAATTACGCTAATTTAGGGCTTTTTGGAGCAGCTAGTTATACAAACAAAAATAGTTTAAAAGGACTTGTAAAATCATTTATTGAAGATGATTTACTTTTGTATTCTCCAGAAACAAGTGGTGGATTAATCATTAGCATTAACGAAAAAGATACTCAAAAAGCTTTAAATATTTTACAAAATGCAAACATAAACGCCTACGCCTTTGCTAGAGTTGTAAAGAAAAACGATAATAGAATTTGTATTTTTTAATAAATCAGTTTTCTAAAAATATTTATGTGGGGGGGGGTATAATTATTATCTAATTACAAATAAGTAGATATAATGAAAAAACCCTTGCTATTTTAGTTGCATTAGTTTTTAGTGCTTGTAATGATTTTAAATTAAGTAATTTAAACCCTATAAAACTTTTATCAAACCCTGATTTAATAAGCAATCAAGCAAAATGTATAAAAGATAAAGATGCAAATTCTTGCATTAAAGTCGCTGATGAATTAGCTAAAAACTCAAATTCTAAAGAAAACTTAGACAAAATAAAACAACTATATAATCTTGCGTGTTCGTTCGGCTCAAAAGAGGGTTGTGTTAAATTAAATAATTATTAAAAAGGGGAAAATCCCCTTAACTATGCTTTCATAGGCTCATTAAATAATATGAGTTTTTAATATTCAAATTTAAATTTGTAATTATTAATTTTAAGGAATTTAAAGCGTAGTAATATAAAAAATTTATCTCATATTTATCGCAAAGACTTCTTTATAAAAAAATGCTAATCAACCCACTTGCTTAACAAAACCACTAAAAAGAATGACAAATCTTGAGTGAATTTTTTACTCTTTGATTGTTAGATTGAATACAACCATCAAGATAACAATTAAATACCAAGTGGTTAATCACTATAAAAACTTTTCAACAAGCTAATTAAAAAATTTTCATATAATTTTTATAAATTTATAAAATTAAAAATTTTAATCTAAATTAAGGGAAGATGATGGAATTAATAGAAATTTCTAGTGATGAGTTTTTTAATTTCGCAAAAGATGTGCAAAATACTTTTCAAATAAGTCTTAGAGATAAAACTGATGAAAATGTAATCACCATTGATGAGATTTTCAAATCTTTAGAAAATAAAAATGCTAAAAATTTTTATGTATATGACAATGGTGTAAAAATAGGTGGAATATGTCTTTTAATAGATGAAAATACACAACATAATAATCTTGATTTGTTTTATATACTTGAAGAATTTCATAATAAAGGCTATGGTTTTAAAACTTGGCAAATGGTAGAAAAAACCTTTCCTAAAACTAAAGTTTGGACTACAACCACACCTTATTTTGAAATAAGAAATATCCATTTTTATGTTAATAAATGTGGTTTTAAAATAGTTAAATTATCAAATTTATCCGATAAATTTAATAATATTGAAGAATTAGAATGGTTTTTTGATTTTGAAAAAATAATGAATAATTAAAATTAAATTCTAGGGGCAAATGCCCCTAATATTATGCTTTTACAGGTTCAGTGAATACTACGATTTCAGGTTTTTCGCCTTCAAATTTTTTGATATTTACTAAAGCTGTATGAGAGATATTTCCATTTGCAAGCTCACTTGTTGGAATATCTATTGTTAGCACATTCGCACATCCGTATTTGCAATCATTATTATCATCAGGGTCATACCAGCCACCTTCTTGTAACACTACTACGCCTTTTAATACATCATTGCTTACAACTGCTCCTGCAATAACTTTACCACGAGCATTGAAAACCTCAACTAAATCTCCATTTTTAATACCTTTAGCTTTAGCATCTTCGCTATTGATTAAAATAGGCTCGTGTCCATTTACAGCATAAGTTTCTCTTAAACTTGTGTGGCATAGTTGCGAATGTAAGCGGCTCGTTGGGTGTGGGCTAATCATATGAAATTCTGCGCTCTTTTCTTTCATACCAAGCCATTCAATTGGTTCAAACCACATAGGATGAGCTTTACAATCTTTATAGTTCATTTTTTCAATAGTTTCACTATAAATCTCAATTAAACCACTCGGAGTTCCTAATGGATTTAAGATAGGGTCTTCTACGAAGTCTTTAAATCTAACGAACTCATAAGCATCTTGAGAAGCTTCAAATTTCAATGCTTTATTATTTTCCCAAAACTCTTTAAATTCAGGCATTTCTACGCTTGTGCTTTTCTTAGCAGCGTTATAGTATTTTTCTATCATTTGCTCTGGAGTTTGATTTTCTGTATAAGCATTTACTAATTTTGTAGCTAACATTGCTGCATCTTTTTCACTTGCACCCTTGCTAATCGCACAAAGAGTTCCATAAACTTTAGCAAGTTCAATAAAGATTTGCATATCATCTTTACTCTCTTCAACTGGCATAACAGCAGCTTTCATAGGAACTATATGCATATTAGAATAATCCCCGCTCATAGAAATATCATTTCTTTCATATTGGCTAGTTGTAGGTAATAATATATCAGCCATTCTAGCAGTTGGAGTCCAGTAAATCTCATTTACTACAACGGTTTTTAGCTTTTGCCAAGCTTTTTTTAGAGTTTTTAAATCTTGATGATGAACAAATGGGTTACCACCTACCCAATAAACAAAATCTATATCACTATAAGTAATTTTTTTGCCATTGTGGTCTATTGTTTTACCTGGGTTTAATAGCATATCAGCAATTCTTGCCACAGGAATTTCATTATCACTTGTTTTTGATAACCACTCAGGTAGATTTTCGCCTGCACCACTATTTCCAGGTATAAATTTACCATTTTTATCAAATGTTCCTTGTTTAACGCCTTTAAACACGCCTTTATCCCAAAGACCATTCATACTAGCGTTAATTCCGCCTACTATTGGAGCATTAGTCGTAGCAACGCCACCATTTGAATAATGATAGCTTAAACCAAATCCGCCACCATCTTTACCAATATGACCTAGCATTGCACATAAAGTTACAAGCATCCAATGAGGTTGCTCTCCGTGATGAGCTCTTTGCATACCCCAACCACTCATTACTAAGCTTAGATTTTCTCTTAATTCCTTAGCTAAATTCTCAATTACACTTGCTTTAATTCCGCAAATATTTTCAGCCCATTTGCTATCTTTTTTAACGCCATCAGTTTTACCCATTAAATAATCACTAAATTTATCAAATCCTATTGTGTAATTCTCCATAAATTCAGCATCATAAAGCTTATTATCAATTAAATATGTAGCCATACCCATCATCATTGCCACATCAGTATTTGGGCGTGGAGCTAACCACTCGCCTTTACCTTCAAAGAATTTAACAGTTGAACTAGCTCTTGGGTCTATGCAAATTACTTTTATTTTGCTTTCTTTAATTTTTTCCATATATGCACGACCTTCGCCATCAGTTACAGTCCAAGCAATTTTTAAAGTATCAATAGGATTTGCACCCCAAATAACTATAACTTTTGTATTTTCTAATACTAAATCCAAGTTAGTTTGTTGCTCATAAACTTCAATAGAACCAACAACATGAGGCATAATAACTTGCGATGCACCAGTAGAATAATCTCCTAATGAGCCTACAAATCCACCCGTTAAGTTCATAAATCTATGAAGTAATATTCTTGAATTATGCACATTTCCGCTTGATTTCCAGCCATAGCTACCTGCAAAAATCCCATTAGCTCCTTTTTCATCATAAGTTCTTTTTAAACTTTCTGCAACTAATTTTAAAGCTTTATCCCAGCTTACCCTAACCCACTCATCTTTACCACGAAGTTCAGGTTTATTATCTAGTGGATTTTCTAAGAAACTTTTTCTAACATAAGGATATTTAACACGATTAGCATATACTAAATCAGGTGTGTAGTGTTGTAAATCATTTTTTAAATTCTTAGTTTGATTTGCATCAAATGGCTCACTTTTTACTACCTTACCATCTTTTATAGTAAGTTTTAAAATACCCCAATGTGCACCCGTTACAACTTCGCCATTTTTTACTAAACCACTAGCAACTGCTTTACTTTCAGCTCCTAATACATTTATAGGTGCAAAACTCATAGCACCAACTGCAGCTGAACCTTTTAAAAAACTTCTTCTATTTAGCATAATGTCTCCTTTATTTCATATCTTTTGCGTGTTTTTGTAGATATTGCACCACTAATTGTCTATCAGCTTTATCAATTCCTGTTCTTGTTTCCATTGCCTTAAATGTAGCTGGCCATTGATTTGCATTAAATTCACTAACAGGATGAAGTGGATGACAAATGCCACAATTTTCTTCAAACATAGCTTTACCTTTTTCAAAAAGTGGTTTTGCTGATTTTTCTAAATCCACTAGCTCATCTTTTTTAGCAAATACTTTAATACTAGCTAATTTAAAACCATTTTTTAATTCTTTTTCAACCTTAAAATCTACTTTAGCATTTTTACCAAATGCTGCTACTAAAATTCTATTTTTGTCATTAAAATATAAAATATTACCTTGATTAGGATTGTAATATCCTTTAATTTTAAGTTCAGCTAAATCGCCGTCTTTTACTATCTCAAAAGCATTAGTTGGAAGTAGTTTTCCTTCTGCTTTCTTCGCATCTACTGAAGTGTAAAGATTAATAATTTTACCGCTAAATTGCTCTGCAGCAAATACTGAAGCCGCTAAAGCACAGCTTAAAAAAATCTTTTTCATAAATCTCCTTAAATAAAAATTAATTTTTAAAACTTGTTAAAAATTATAAAATTATTGCACTAAATAGTAAATAATTTTTATTCATAAAATATTTTATTGAATATTTAATTTGCCTTAGATTAAGGTGCTTGCTAAGAATAATTTTAGAATACAAATATTATTTGGAATAATAATAAAACTTAAGAATTTGAAAAATCACTTTCAAATTCTTGAAGATAAATTACTTTAAAACTTTTGGAAGAGTTATGCCTGTTTGATTTTGATATTTACCTTTTTTATCAGCATAAGAAGTAATGCAAGGCTCATCACCTTGTAAAAATAACACTTGAGCTATACCTTCATTTGCATATATTTTTGCAGGTAGTGGAGTGGTGTTGCTAATTTCTATTGTAATATGACCGCAAAATCCAGGCTCAAAAGGTGTGACATTTACAATAATTCCACATCTTGCATATGTGCTTTTACCAAGACAAATTGCTAATACATCTCTTGGCATTTTAAAATATTCAACCGTTCTTGCAAGTGCAAATGAATTCGCAGGAACAATACACTCATCACCTACGAAATCAACTACATTTTTATCATTAAAATCCTTAGGGTCAATCATAGTGCTATTTACATTTGTAAATATTTTAAACTCACGCCCAACACGAATATCATACCCATAACTAGAAAGTCCATAGCTAACCACATTTTTACCTACATTCTCTTCACAAAATGGAGTTATCATTTCGTGTTTTAATGCCATTTCTTTTATCCAAGCATCACTTTTTAGTCCCATTCATATCCTTTTTATGATTTTTAACTATTATACATTTAATTTTTAATATAGGTTTTATTTTATTATTAGATGAAATTTATGAATTTAAAGGAAGATTATGTTAAGTGCAAGAAATATATTAAAAATACAAATAACTAAAGTTGAGAGTTCGCCTATTATTTCATTAGTTACTGCAAAATTAGAAAACAATAAAACAATCAAATCTTTAACAACTACAGAAAGTGTAGATGATTTAAATCTAAAAATAAATGATAATGCTATAGCAGTATTTAAAGCAAATTCTGTAATTGTTAGCAAAAACGAATGTGCTACTCGTTTAAGTAGTGCAAATGAACTAAATGGCAAAATCGTAAGTATAAAAAATGGTTCGGTATATAGCATAATAGAAATTAATTGTAATGGAATTTTAATTACAGCTAGCATAACCAATGATAGTGCAAATAAGATGGATTTAAATATAAGTGATAATGTAAATGTTTTAATAAAAGCGAGTGATATTTTAATAGGAATTAAAGAATAAAATATGAAAATATTTTTAAACTGGCTAATAAGTGAGATTAAATCAAATGAAAAATCTTTCATAGCTTTTTCTTTTTCTACTAAAAAATTAAATATTTATTATTATTTATTTTTTGCTTTATACTTGCTTATAAAACCTGATAATATCACTAAAATATTTCGTGTATTTATAGATGAAAAAGCAGTATATAATGATATATTTTTATTAATTCCTTTTGCAGGACTTCAGATTATTTCTTTTGTGATATTTATCCCATCTTTTATAGTGGTTTTATTTAGCTTATTAATTGATAAAGATAAAATCAATCTTGCTTGTGAATTAGAAGATTTTTTCAAGGCTTTATTTTATGCGTTTATATTTGTATTTTGCATATTTTTTGCCTTAAGTTTTATTAGCCAATCTAATGAACTTTTCTTTATTTGTTTAATGGCATTTGTGTTTATATCTATATTATTATTTATAATTGCTAAAGATAATTTATATTATATTTTTAGCATTATTTTATATCTTACTTGCTCGTTACTTCTTTATGAGCTCATAGATATTTTTTATATTTTAGTTTCTTTTTTGATTTTACTTATAATTTCAATTTATATAAGGCTTAGAAGTATTTATTTATTTTTATTATCAATGCCTTTGATAATTCATTGTTTTATAGAGTTTGCACATAGTTATTTTGCAAGCAGTGAAGGTATGACAAATGCTTTAAGTGAGTTGTTTATTACTTTGGCTATATTTATTTTGATTTTTGTATATGATAAAAGAATTAGGCTAGAAAATCTAGCCTAAGAATTATAGACCTTCAAACGGATTTGTAACTACGTTTTTGCGGTCGCATACATAAGGAATTAAAGCAACTGCTCTTGCTCTTTTAATAGCTAGTTCAACCATTTCTTGGTGTTTTTTGCTTGTTCCTGTTAATCTTCTTGGCATTATTTTAAAACGCTCTGATAATGCGTGTTTTAATAATGCTGTATCTTTATAATCAATAAAATCAACTTTTGCTTCTGTAAATTTGCAATATTTTCTTGAATACTTTCTTTTTTCTGCCATAATTTATCCTTTAAAATGGTATCTCTGCATCATCTGCCGAGTTATAATTATAATTATTTCTTTCTTCAGCAAAATTATTTTGTCTTTGATAATTCTGCTCTTCTCTTGCATAATTATTTTGTTGATAATTATTTTGAGTAGGTCTATTGTAGTTATTATTTGCTTGATAATTGTTTCTAGGAGCATTATTATTTTGCATTTCATCAGGTTTGTTGTCTAACATTTCCATATTTTCAACTACAAGTTGAATTTTTGAACGATTTTGATTGGTTGCTGTATCTACCCAAGTTTGTTGTTGCAAATAGCCTTCAACCATTAGTTTTGAACCTTTTCTTAAATATTGCCCTACAATTTCTGCTAATCTAGCATAAAACACTACATCTATAAATAAAGTTTCTTCTATTCTTTCGCCTGTGTTTGAGCTTCTATATCTACTAACAGCCATTGCATTATTTACTACCGCACTACCTGTTGTACTAATAGTTTTTATTTCTACATCTCTTACCAAACGACCTATTAGAATAACCTTATTCATATCTTATCCTTTATTCTGCTGGAGTTTCAGCCTTAGTTTCTTTTTTGCTTTCTTTTTTACCTAATCTTTTGCCTTGAGAAAGTATTTCCCACGCAGCGATTTCGCGTCTGTTTTCGTATTTAACTATTAAAAATCTAATTACATCTTCAGTGATTTTTAAAACACGCTCAAGTTCTTTAATTAATGAACCTGGAGCTTTAAAATATATTACATAATATACGCCACGCTCATATTTATCAATTTGGTAAGCTAATTTTCTAGTACCCATTTCAATAGTATTTGCAATTTCAGCACCATTTTTTACTAGAGTTTCTTTAACAAACTCAACTCTTGCTTTTAATTCTTCATCAGTTAGCGTTGGCTTTGCGATGAATAAAACCTCATAATGTCTCATGATTCTCCTTTTGGATATTAAGCCTAGATTTACTAAGCAAGGAATTTTGCATAAAGCAAGGCTTGATTTTAGCAGTTTAATCTTAATATTTTATGAGTTTATTAAAAAATATATTTTTAAAAGATTTGAATATGCTATTTCTTTTGAAGAATTATTGTTATTTAGTTTTAATTCATATTCAGCGTTTAATAAAATTGCGAAAATTTCTTCGTAAAAATTAGATAATTTTCTCGCTTGATTTTCTAATTCTACGCAAACTTGTCTTGGTGGAGTATAACCAAAGGCTATTTTATAATCAATTCTACCATTTGTTTTTAGATTTGCACTTATTGTAAAAAGTCTTATTAAACTTGAATAAAGTTTATTAATTAAAGCGATTTCATCTTCATTTTCTAATATTTTATAAATATATTCATTTGGCTCTTTTGTCTTTAAAAAATTACTCAAAAAATCATCAAACCCTAAAGCATTATCGCTTTCTAAATGCTCTTTAATAGTGCTTAAATCTAGTGTTTGATTTTTATATTTTAAAAGCTCACAACCTGCTTTAAATATATCAAATTCATAATTTTTTTGAAGATATTGCAAGGCTTCTTCACTAGCATTTATTTTATAAAAATTAGTAATTTCTTTTAATAAAGCAATTTGCTCAAAGCTAGTCTTTTTCTCAAAAAATCTAACAAAATTATTATTAATACTTAATTCTAAATCTTTTAAAGCTTTTCCATCATAAATAGCTAATATCAATTGATTTTCACTATTAATATGTTTTAGAATTTCTTTTAAATCCTTACTTGAAATTCCTTTTTCAAATTCCAAAATCAATTGCTTAGAACTAGCAAATAACGAACTCTCACTTAAAAAATCAACAGCTTTATTTAATTTATAATCGCTATCTCTTAAAATCAGCCTTTCATCGTATTTTTTCAGACTTTTTATAATTTCTAAGTTTATAAATATGCTTAATCTACACGCCCCATAAAGCATAAAAGCATTAGGGAGATTGTTTTTTATTTTGCTAAATTCTGCTTCATACATCTTTAACTATCCTAGCAAAAACCTTAGCGCTTATTAAATCTACTTCATAAATCTCAACTAAAACCCTAGAAAATAAAGTTACATTAGGATTTGCAATAAATATCCTTGCACCTTTAAACTCATCATCTAAAACACCTATTGTAATATCTTCGTTTTTAGTGATTTTTACATAAAATCTTTTGCCAATATTTTTGTGAAAATACCTTGCATAAACCCTATCACAAAAATCCATTGCCACCTTATCAGCTTCTCTTTCAAGATTACTAACTTCAAAACATTTATTCTCAAGGTTCGTGCTAAGGTATGTAAATAGCTTATCTTGATTTTTCATAAGGGCTTTTAATAATCTATGCAAAATCAAATCCGAATATCTTCTAATAGGACTTGTAAAATGCGAATACCTTTCAAATCCTAATGCAAAATGCCCTTTATTTTCGTGTCCATATTCAGCTTTTTTAAATGAACGAATGATGATTTTATCTACTTCAGCACGGATATTTAATTCATCTGCTAAGCTCTGAATATTTTTGATATTTTCATAGATATTTTCTCCACCACTAAAATCAAGTCCTAATAATTGCAATTCTTCATACATAGCAGCGATTTTATTGTAATTTGGGCTTTGATGATTTCTAAAAATAGCTAAATCAGGGCACATTTTAGCCGCTGCTTTATTAGCAAGTAGCATACAATCCTCAATCAATTGATGAGACCTTGTTGATTGCTCGTAATATGTCTTGGTAATTTGCCAGTCGCTATCAATCTCCATTCTTAGCTCTTCTGTTAAAAAATTAAAACCTTTATTTAATCTAGCATTTCTTATCTTTTTTGTAAGCTCATTTAAAGAATATAAATAATTGCATTCTTTTAAATCAGTTTTTTTGTCTAAATACTCATCTACTTCATCATAATTAAATCTTCTTTTTGAATTAATTATGCCTTCATAGATTTCTTCTTTTATTACTTTTGCACCTTCAAAATATATTTTAAAACCAAAGCAAAGCCTGTCTTCATTTGGGTTTAAAGAACAAATTCCCTCACTTAAAACTCTTGGCAACATAGGAATGCTTTTATGTGGAAAATATATACTAAATCCACGCTTTAAAGCTTCGTTATCTAAAGCACTAAAAGCCCTTACATATTCGCTTACATCAGCAATTGCTACATATAAAATCTGATTTTTTTCATCAAAATAAATAGCATCATCAAAATCTTTTGCGTGAATTGGGTCTATCGTGCAAAATGGCAAATGCCTTAAATCAAGTCTATCAGGATAAAAACTAGCATCAACACTGCCACTATAAGCATTTGCTTCATCTAAACACGCTTTATCAAATTCTTCAGTTTTATTAAATAAAGCCATAGAGATTTTTTCATCTACTTTTTCATCACTAATATGCCCTAGCACTTCTACTACATTTGAACTTGCATTATCAATCTTTAAAATAGTGCCAACAGGTAAGGCTTTTAATGATTTTTGAGACACACTAAGTTGTCTTAAAAGTCCTGTTTTAAAGCATTTTCCAAATACTACATTTTTTAGCATTTGAGTAATAACTAAAGAAAATTCTTCTTCTCTTTTTAAGACAAGTATTACAGCAGCACTTGGGCGACCTTTTTGCTTTTTAATCTTTTTTGCAATTACAATATCGCCGTATCTTGCTGAATGTAAGTCTTTTGATTTTATGAGTAAATCTCGCTCTAAAAACGACGCTTGTAAAAATCCATCGCCTTTAGAATTTATATCCATTTTGCCATAATAAAATCCATTATTAAAATAGATTTTATTATTGTATTCGCTTACTATTTTTTCTGTTAATAAGACTTTAATTATTTCTTTTTGTTTTGAATTAGCATTAAGCTTATTAAAACCTTGCCTAATGTTTTCTAAAAACTCAAGCATCTTGTTCTACTACTTTAATAGCGTCTATTAATTTATCTCCTAATAAGCCATTATTTTTAGCGTCTAATACACATTGAACCATCATTTCTTCATTAAAAAATCCAAAAATATTAATAAGATTTGAAACTATATTTAATGCAATCGCATTCTTTTTTATATCATTACTTGCATTTTCTGGATTTACACTATAAAAAATCGCATCAATCATATCAACTTCAAGATTCCATTTATCAAATATCATAGAAGTTACTTCTTCGCTACTCATTCCTAAAAATTGCTTTTCATAATCACTTAATTCTTTAATATTTTTTAAATCACTTAATCCATTTCTAAATTCTTCTGCTTTATTTGTTTCAACTAATTCAGAAGATATAATTATCTTGCCAATTTCTAGCAAAAACGATGCTGGAATTACGACTTTTTTAGTATTGTCTGCACTTCTATTAAGCCAATTAATTGCTAATGAATTTTGCATAGTTGAGATTTTTGCAAACATTGCTTCATTCATATTGTAAGCACTTAAATTAATTTTAAAAGAGTTTTTAACAGCTGCATTTAAAGCAAATCCTTTAATAGTTGTCATTCCAAACAAATTAACAGCCCTATCAACACTACTAATTTCTCTTGAAAATCCGTATAAAGGCGAATTTGCTGATTTTAAAATATTTGCAGTTAGCATTGGGTCTTTTTCAACTATTTTCGCTAAATCTTTTAAAGATGAGTTTTCGTCATTACAAATTCTTTGAATTTCTAAAGTGCTTTCATTAAGCGGAGGTAGGCTTTTTATTCTTTTACTAATAAAATCTTGCATAATAAACCTTTTAAGTAAATAAAATTTGATATTTTTTTATTAGATTGTAACTAAAATAGTTATAATTTGCTTAATTAAATCAAAAGAAAAAGGAAAAATATGGCAGTAAATGTTTATTATGATCGTGATTGCGATTTAGGTTTAATTAAAAGCAAAATAGTTGCGATTATTGGTTTTGGCTCACAAGGACACGCTCACGCTGAAAACTTAAGAGATAGTGGTGTAAAAGTTGTAATTGGTCTAAGAGAAGGAAGCTCGGCTAATAAAGCTCGCGCTAAAGGTTTTGAAGTTTTAAGCGTAGCTGATGCGACTAAAAAAGCTGATGTTATTATGATTTTAACTCCTGATGAGTTTCAAGCTCAAATTTTTAATAGCGAAATTAAACCAAACTTAAGCGAAGGAAAAGCTATAGCATTTGCTCACGGATTTAATGTTCATTACGGACAAATTGTAGCTCCAAAAGGAGTAGATATTATAATGATAGCACCTAAAGCACCAGGTCATACGGTAAGAAATGAATTCGTAATTGGTGGCGGTGTTCCTGATTTAATAGCAGTTGCTCAAGATGAAAGCGGTAATGCAAAAGCTCTAGCATTAAGCTATGCAAGTGCAATTGGTGGCGGACGCACAGCTATAATTGAAACTACATTTAAAGACGAAACAGAAACAGACCTATTCGGCGAACAAGCAGTGCTTTGTGGAGGTTTAACTGCACTTATTGAAGCAGGATTTAATACACTTGTAGAAGCTGGATATGAGCCTGAAATGGCATATTTTGAGTGCTTACACGAAATGAAATTAATCGTTGATTTAATGTATCAAGGCGGAATTGCTGATATGAGATATTCTATTTCAAATACAGCTGAATACGGCGATTATATTACAGGCGAAAAAGTTATAAACGAAGATAGCAAAAAAGCTATGAAAAAAGTATTAAAAGATATTCAAGATGGCACATTTGCAAAAGATTTCATCTTAGAAAGCCGTGCAAATTATCCAAAAATGAATGCAAGACGCAATATTACTAAAAACAGCCTTTTAGAACAAACTGGCGTTAAATTACGCAAAATGATGCCTTGGATTGAAAAAAGCAAATTAGTTCAACAAGATAAAAATTAATGGCTAAAAAAAAGCAAAAAAGCAAAGCTAATTCTAGCTTTGCTACAACTCTTAAAATAATTTTTTTATTTTTATTATTATTTGGCATAGGGCTTTTGGTATATTTAAATATATACGAAAGCAAAGAGCAAATTAGCGAAACTAAAGAGATAAAAACTCAAAAAGAAATTCAAAAACCAAAACCGCAAACAATAGTAAATGCTATAAATAATTATAAAAATGAAAAAAGCATTGATAAAGAAAAGAATTTAAATCAAAATTTTAGTGATATATTTGCTAATATGGATTTAGAAAAAAATGATGATAATTGTAAGGTAACTAGCGTAACTTGTTTTGATACTAAAGAAACTTCAGCCTTTGGTGCTTTAGCAAGCGCTACTAATATTAAGGCAAAATTAGCAATTATTATTGATGATGTTGCGACAAAAGAACAAAGCGAAGAAATCAAAAAAATTATTAAAAATGGTAAAAAAATCACTCCGAGCTTTTTTCCTAACACAAACAATCACCCAGATACTAATAAATATTCAAAAGAATTTAAATCTTTTATGATACACCTTCCTTTAAGGGCTTTAAAGTTTAATAAAGAAGAGCCACTAACCCTTACTCCTAGTGATAGTTATCAAGTGATTGAAAATAGGATTAAAAATATCAAAATCGCTTTTCCAAATCTAAAATATCTAAACAATCATACAGGCTCATTATTTAGCGAAGATGAAAACGCTATGAGAAATTTATTTAAAGCATTGAAAAAATATGATTTGATTTTCGTTGATTCAAGGACTAGTGCCAACACAAAAGCACCTACAATTGCAAAAGAATTTAATCAATTTTATATCCACAGAAATGTATTTTTAGATAATTCACAAGATTTAAATGATATTCGCAAAAAGCTAGATGAAGCAGTGGAATTTGCCCTAAAACACAAAAGAGCAATAGCCATAGCACACCCACACAAAAATAGCCTAAAAGCAATTAGCGAATATGACTTTTCTAAAGTTGAGCTAGTTTATATAGATGATATATACAACGATTATAAATGAGTTTAATACTCTTAAAAACCCGCCTGATAAGATTTATTATAAAGGTAATTTAGAGCTTTTAAAAATGCCTAAAATAAGTATAGTAGGCTCTAGAAAAATGAGCGTTTATACAAAAAATCTAACCTTTAAACTAGCACAAAAACTAAGCCAAATAGGTATTTGCATAGTAAGTGGTGGAGCAATTGGAGTAGATATTGAAAGTGCAAAAGCAAGTCTGCCTTATCATATAGGAATTTTTGCAAACGGGCTTAATAAAATCTATCCAAAAAGCAATGAATTAATCATAAAACAAATATATGAAAACGCCCTAGCACTAAGCGAAAACGAACCAAATCATATCCCATTAAAACACGATTTTTTAGCTAGAAATCGCCTTGTAGTAGCTCTTGGAGATATTTTAATCATCACCCAAGCAGACCTTAAAAGCGGTTCATTAAACTCAGCAAAACACGCCCTAGAATATGGAAAAGATATTTATGTATTAGCCCAAAGAATAGGAGAAAGTGATGGCACAAACGAGCTAATCGCAAACTATAAGGCAAAAATAATTTATGATATTGATATTTTCGTAGCACAAATGCAAGAATACTTCAGCGTTCAAAAATGCTACACTCAAAACTACGATGAGTTTTTAGAATTTTGTAAAAACGGAGCAAATCTTGATGAAGCCTTAGAGCGATACGGCGAATTAGTATATGATTATGAACTTGATGGAAAAATAATAATTGATGGAGTTTTAGTTAGGAGTGTTTAATGGAAAATATACTTGCACTTGATTTAGGACTTAAACGAATTGGCGTTGCAATTAGCATAATGAAAATTCCTATGCCACAACCTGCAATAATTAGAATAAATCGCAATCAAGCAGCCACAGAAGTAAAAGAACTAATCAAAAAGCACAAAATCACTAAAATTGTAATAGGAATTCCAATGGGCGGTAGTGCTGAAGATGAGATGAGAAGAAGAGTGGAGCATTTTTCAAAACTAATTGAATTTAGCAATATAGTCTATCACGATGAAAGTTTTACAAGCAAACAAGCAGCAAAAATTATTAGTAGCAAAAAAAAAGATGGCAAACAAGATAGCATTGCAGCATTTTTATTGCTTAAGGATTATTTAGGAATTTAAATTGAAAAAGCTCGTTTGTTTGCTTATATTTAAAGTTTTGTTAGCAAATGATTATGACTTAGGATTTGAGATTTTTAAAAATATTGATTTTACAAAAGAGCCAATTGAATACGAAAATGATTTAAAACAAGTTTATAATTTATGGTCTAAAGCTTGTAAGAATAAAAATATGCAAGCTTGTTATGATTTAGGATTTTTATATGAGAGCGGAATAGGAACTAAGCAAAATTATACTAAAGCCATAAATCTTTATACTAAAGCTTGTGAAAATAACTTATATGAAGCTTGTTATGCAGTAGGTTTTATGAATGCTTATGGGATTGGAACGCAACAAAACAAGAAAAAAGCTATTAAATTCTATACCAAATCTTGTAATCATAATTATGCTGTTGGGTGTTATTTTTTATCATTTTTATATAAGGATAAAAAAGCTAAAGAATATTTAAAAAAAGCTTGTGATTTAGGTGATGAAAGAGCTTGTAAAAGTATTGAGAATTTAAAAAATTAAATTAGAAATTTAAAGGAAGTAAGGTGAAAAAATTATTATGTTTAGCACTTTTAGGTGCAAGTGTTTTAGGTGCAGTTGATATTAAGGAATTAGAAAAAGCTTGCAATAAAAACGATTATAAAGCTTGTGATGCTCTTGGATATTTATATGCAAGTGGCGAAGATGTAGAGCAGGATTTTAAAAAAGCAAATAAATTATGGATTAAGGCTTGTAAAGGTAAAGATGCTTCTTCTTGTTTTAATATAGGATTATCTTACGAACAAGGAAATGGAGTAAAACAAGATTTAAAAAAAGCAAGTGAGTTTTACACAAAAGCTTGTGATGGTGAACATACTTTTGCTTGCACAAATTTAGGTTCTATGTATTTTGAAGGAGATGGCATAAAACAAGATTTAAATAAGGCGAGAGAATTTTATACTAAAAGTTGCGAACTACAAGATTTTGGTGCTTGTGGATTTTTAGGCTTTATGTATTATTCTGGAATTGGCGTTGCAAAAGATATTGAAAAAACAAAAGAATTATGGACTAAAGCTTGTGATAATAAAGACGGAGAAAGCTGTTTAGCTTTATCAAGTTTATATGAAAATGATATTAAAAAGTCTATTGAATTAATTAAAAAAGCTTGTGATTATGGAGAACATACTAGTTGTTTGCTGTATAAAAAAATAAACAAGCAATGACATTAAAGGAAGTAAAATGAAAAAATTATTATGTTTAGCACTTTTAGGTGCTGGTATTTTAAGTGCAAATGAGCTTGAGAGTCAGTGTAATAAGGGCGATTTTGAAGCTTGTTCAGATTTAGGAGTAGAATATGCTAAAAATCAAGATTATACTAAAGCAAAAGAATATTTTACTAAGGCTTGTGATAACGGAAATGCTACGGGTTGCAATAATTTAGGGGTTGTTTATGCGAATGAATTTGGAGTAAAACAAGACTATACAAAAGCAAGAGAGTTTTATACTAAAGCTTGTGATAATGGGGATACTATGGGTTGCTCTAATTTAGGGTTTTTATACGAAAAAGGACTTGGAATAAAGCAAGATTATTTTAAAGCAAGAGAGTTTTATGCCAAAGCTTGCAATAACGGAAATGCTACGGGTTGCTTTAATTTAGGAATTTTATATGCAAATGGATTTGGAGTAAAAAAAGATTACATAAAAGCAAAAGAATATTTTACTAAAGCTTGCGATGGTGAAAACGCTAGTGGTTGCTCTAATTTAGGGGTTGTGTATGCAAATGGATTTGGAGCAAAACAAGATTATGCAAAAGCAATAGAACTTTATGCTAAAGGTTGTGATGGTAACGATGCTATGGGTTGTTATAATTTGGGAGCTTTATATAATAACGGGCAAGGCGTTAGAGAAAATAAAATAAAAGCTAAAGAATACTTAAGAAAAGCTTGTAATTTAGGCGAACACAACGGCTGTAGTCATTATGAAATATTAGATGAGCAAGGGTTTTGATAAATAACAATGATAAATTTAAAGGAAGTAAAGTGAAAAAATTATTATGTTTAGCACTTTTAAGTGCTGGTATTTTAAGTGCAAATGAACTTGAAAGTCAGTGCAATCAAGGGGATTTTGAAGCTTGTTTTAATTTAGGAGTAGAATATGCTAAAAATCAAGATTATACTAAATCAAAAGAATATTTTACCAAGGCTTGTGATAACGGACAAATTCTTAGTTGCCTTAGCTTGGGTGAATTTTACTTTTTTATAAATCAAGATTATGCTAAAGCAAAAGAATATTTTATTAAGGCTTGTGATGAAGATGCTACGACTTGCTCTGATCTAGGGTTGTTATATAGTGAAGGGTTTGGAATAAGACAAGATTATATAAAAGCAAAAGAGTTATTTACCAAAGCTTGTGATGCGGGAAGTGTTGTTGGCTGTGTTAATTTAGGAAATTTATATGCTAACGGAAATGGTGTAAAGCAAGATAATGATAAAGCAAAAGAGCTTTATACTAAAGCTTGTAATGATGAATTTACTGAAGGCTGTTATGGTTTAGGATTATTATATAGCAAAGGGGTGATTAGAACAAGCGAAGATTATTTAAAGGCAAGCGAATTTTATACTAAATCTTGTGATGGTGGAGAAAGTGTTGGTTGTTATAATTTAGGTGTTTTATATAGCAGTGGGTATGGAGTAAAACAAGATCCTATTAAGGCAAAAGAGCTTTTTACTAAAGCCTGTGAAGATGGGTTACCTAATGGTTGTTTTAATTTAGGCAGTTTGTATTATAAAGGCAAAGGTGTAAAACAAGATAAAACAAAGGCTAAGGAATATTTTGGCAAAGCTTGTGATTTAGGCGGTCAAGATGGTTGCGATGGGTATAGAAAATTCAACGAGCAAGGATATTAATAATAAGAAATTTTAAGGAAATAAAATGAAAAAATTATTATTTTTGATGCTTGTAGGTATGAGTTTATTTGCAAATAAAACCAATAAAGAATGTTTAAATATGAATTATAAAACTTGCTACGAGATAAATGATAAGAATTTAGAAAGTAAATGTGACAATAAAGATTATCATGCTTGTTTTTTATTAACACTAATTGAGTTAGATAACAATTGCAACAAAAACGATTATGAATCTTGTCATAAACTAGCTAACGAATATGAGAGTGATTGGAAATTTAAAAAAGCTATAGAATTGCATACAAAGGCGTGTAATGGTGGATATTTTCAAAGTTGTGATTTTTTAGGCTTTTTTTATGAACATGCTCGTGGGGTAAAGCGAGATATTGCTAAGGCGATACATTTTTATAAAATAGCTTGTGATAACAAGGAATATTTAGCATGTGAAAGCATAGGTTATATATATTCTGAAGGTTTTTGGCTTATGCAAAATCATAAAAAAGCGATTGAATATTATAAAAAAGCTTGCGAGTATAATAAAGGAAGATGTGAAAAATTAGCTTGGCAATATGAAAAAATAGATGATTTTAACAATGCTATTAAGGCTTATGAAATTTCTTGTGATGCTAAAAATAATAATGCCTGCTTACGCTTAGGAATAATGTATGAAAACGGCGAAAATATAGAGCAGGATATAAATATGGCAAAAAAATATTATAGTCTTACATGCCGATATAAAGGCGGCGTAACTTGTGATAAACTAGAAATGTTAAACCAACAAGAAATTATAAAATAAATATGTAGGATAAAATATGAAAAAATTATTATCTTTGGTATTTTTTAGTATAAGTATTTTAGTTGCAAATGAAAACAATAACGAATGCTTAAATATAGATTATAAAACCTGCTTTAAACTTAATGAAGCCGAACTAAAAAGCAAATGTGATGAAAAAGATCACCCATCTTGCTATCTTTTAGATACGCTAAAATATGAAAAATTATGCGCTCAAAATGATTTAGAAAGTTGCTACGAACTAGCTGGGCAGTATGAAGATCATAAAAAATATAAAAAAGCCTTTAAACTACACACAAAAGCATGCGATGGTGGGTATTTTTCAAGTTGTGATTATTTAGGTTTTTTTTATGAACAAGCTCGTGGTATAAAGCGAGATATTAAAAAAGCTATGCAGTTTTATGAAATAGCTTGTGACAATAGAGTAGCGAATGCTTGCAAAAGTTTAGGCAATAAGTATTCTACAGGTTTTTGGGTTAAGCAAGATCATAAAAAAGCGATTGAATATTATAAAAAAGCTTGTGAATATGACCGACCATATCAATGTGAGGAATTAATATACGAATATGAAAAAATAAAAGATTATAAAGAAGCGATTAAGATTTATAAAAAAACCTGTGATAACGGATATTTCCCAAGCTGTGAGCGTTTGTTTTTGATGTATAAAAATGGCGATAGGGTAAAGCAAGATTTAAATTTAGCAAAAAAATATTTAGCCGATGTTTGTCGTTATAGTCCTGAGTACTGCGAAGAATTAGAAATAAATGAAGAAGAAATCTTTAATCAGGAAGTAAAATGAAAAAATTATTATGTTTAGTGCTTTTAGGTGCTGGTATTTTAGGTGCAAATGAGCTTGAGAGTAAGTGTAATAAAGGTGATTTGGTAGCTTGTGTAAAATTAGGTGAAATATATTTTAACGAACAAAACTATCAAAAATCTATTGAATTTTTTAAAAAAGCTTGCGATGGTGGTTATGCTTTGGGATGTACCGGTCTAGGAAAATTTTATGCAGATGGAAGAGGTGTTAAACAAGACTTGGTAAAAGCAAGCGAACTTTACACTAAAGCTTGTGATGGTGGAGATGCCTTAGGTTGCTTTGTTTTAGGATTTTTATATGAACAAGGATTTGGAGTTACGCAAAATTATACAAAAGCTATCAATCTATATATCAAATCTTGTAATAATAAATTCGGTGTAAGCTGTTCTATGGTAGGGGCTTTATATAGTAATGGCAAAGGTGTGAAAAAAGACAAAATAAAAGCTCAAGAATACTTTAACAAAGCTTGTGATTTAGGTTATCAGGGCGGTTGCGATGAGTATAGAAAACTAAATGAACAAGGATATTAATGATATTTAATCATACCGAGCATTTTAACGAGATTTATGGCTTTAAAAAGCCAATTGATTTGGAGTATTTCGGAGTATTTATAAACTCTATTAAATGTGGTGAAGAAGAGTTTTTAAGTGTATTTAACACTTACGAACCTACAAAAATAGATAATAATTTTTATATTTTTAATCAAGAATTTAAAATAAGAATTTCAACTCACGATTTAGCAATAAATGGCGGTATTTATATACAAGATTATTCAAGCTATTTATGCGCTAAGGCTTTAAATGTTAGCTCAAGCGATATTATTTTGGATATGTGTGCTGCTCCAGGGGGTAAGAGTATAAATCTAGCTAATTTTAGCAGCAATTGTGAAAATCTAAGCTCAAATGAGCTAAATAGCAAAAGATTTTTTAATCTTAAAAAAATCCTAGCAAACTACGGCGTAAAGGCAAAAACCTATAATCACGATGGCGTTTTGATAGGTCGTAAAACGCCTGAGCGATTTAGCAAAATATTGCTTGATGCTCCTTGTAGCACATTTATGCACGATTTTTCTATCACAAAAAGCCAAAAAGAAATAAAGCAAATCGCCACTACTCAAAAAAAGCTTTTAAACTCTGCCCTAACAGCTTTACAGGTTGGTGGGGAGCTAGTTTATAGCACTTGCACGCATAATTTTTATGAAAACGAAGCAGTGATTTATAATGCACTTAATTCTAAATTTAATATAGAACTTTTAGAAATTGATTTGCCTTGCGAATATTTACAAGGATTAAGTAATTACGATGAAAAATATAGTGATGATAGACTTGATAAAACTTATCGCATAAAGCCAACAAATACTCATTCAGGCTTTTTCATAGCAAAATTAAGGAAATTAGGCTAAATTATTTTGCTAATAAATTTGCAATATTCTAAGAAATATTGAGCTAATTAGTGAGTTTAAATTATAAAAACTACATAGATAGATTTAATAGTATTAAAAAGACTTGAAAGCAAGAAAACGATAAGATATTTAATCAATACATAGCAAAATCTTATAAAAAATAAATTATTTTAATAATCTGCCTTGCCTAATCAACTGCAAAATATTCTAATTAGCTATTTTAATTGTTTAGCTTGGCAATTAGTGTTTTTACAATAATTAGTTAAACCTAAATACTTAATAGTATTTAGGGAAAGTTTTAATTATTTGTTTGTTCTTTTAGTTTTTCTTCAAGTTTTTTAAGCTTTTTTTCTGATTTTTTATGCTCTTTTTCAACTTTTTCTACTTTATCATCAACTTTATTTTCTAATTCTTTAGCTTCTTTTTTAGCTTTATTTTTTAATTCTTTTTCTTCTTTATCAGCTAATTTTTTAGCTTCTTTATCTTTTTTAGCTTTGATTTTTTCTAAATCATCTTTGTATTTATCTTCAACTTTTTCTTTTTTAGCATTTAGTTTTGCTTGGCTTTTTTCTAATTTTTTACTCTCGTAATCATATTTAGTTTCAGCTTTGATGGTTTTTAATTTTTCATTATCTATTTTACCATCTACACAATTTTTGCTGATTTCTTGTTTTTGTGTTTTTAAATATTCTAACCTTTCTGGATTTGCCTTTTTTTGATTTTGAACTTTTGTGATTTGCTCATCAAGTTTATTTAAAACCTTATCACACGATGTAGCAGCAAAAAGCGATGAAGCTAAAGCAACACTTAAAATTAACTTATTCATAAATTCTCCTTAAAAAATATTCAGCAAATAGTATAAAAACACTCATTAAACAATTAGCTTAGCTAAATAAATTATATGTAGCTAATACAAATTAAGTAAAACTTAAGAATGGGGGGGGGTATTATACTGATTTTTAAAATATTTAAGGAGAAATATGAAAAAATTATTAACAGCTAGTTTGTTTTGTAGCGTGGCATTATTTATGAGTGCTTGTTCTGATGAAAAAAAAGAATTAAGTCAAGATGCGTTTAAGTTTGATATTGAAACTGAAACAAAAGGATTCGGTAAATATATTACGATAAGACACATTTTAAGTCTAACAGCTAAAGATGATATTGAAATTAAAAAAATTACAGCAAATCGTGGTGCTTGTGAAGTAAGAGATTGGAATAAAGAACATGATGGATACAATTTAAGCGATAACTTAATATCTGATGAAACTCCACCAAAAGTATGTAATACTGGAATACTAAATAAAAATTGGATTGATTATTGCGAAAAATTAATTAAATGGGCAGAATTAAGTAAAGAAGATTGCAGTTATGAGTACGAATACGATTTAGATGATAAAAGCAAAGGTTTTAAACACATAAACGAAAGAGTAGAAAAAACAGAAAATAAAAAATATATTGAAAATTGTGAAAAAGCAAAACAAGTTGCTAAAGAAAAATACAATGGAAAATATTATTATGATTATAAAGTGCCAATGAAATTTGGTGAAACTAAACAATTTGGCATATTTGATTGTTCTGATGTTGTGGAATTTAGCGTATATACAAATAAAGGCTTTGTAACTTATAGCGTTAAATAATAGCTTAGCTAAAGGAAAACCTTTAGCTAATGCAAACTTGCCCTGCATAAACGATAAAAAATCTTAACATTATTACTCCAACTAGCACAGCAAGAGAGTTTATTATTATGAATGCAGGTTTATAGGCGTGGTTTTTAAGTGCGGTTAGGGCTATTAAAATTGGTAAAACAAGCCCTGTTCCTAGCACTCCAAACCAAAATAATTTTGAATAAAACTCATGAGAAAAAATAGCCTTAAGCGATATTAAACTCTCGCCCCCACTATAATACATTCCTACAAAAAGCAAAAGTAAGATAGGGATTTCAAGCATTATTGCTCTTAAATCTAAAACTAATAAATACTTTATGTTTTCTTTATTTAAATGAGCTTTAAAAAATAAAATTCCCACAAGTATATTTGCAGCTATTCCACAAGAAAACGCAGAAACCACAAAAAGCAATGGTAAAATAGGAGTATTCCATAAAGGGATTTTAGAAATCGCACTTAATAAAAATCCCGTATAAGCACCAACACATAAAGCTAAGAAAAACAATACATATTCAATCATCTTTGCAAAATTAGCCATTTTTCTTATGGAATTTGTAATAGGAATTAAGAACCTAAAATAAAGCCCTATTTCACGCTCAAAAATGATTAATGCGTATAAAAATGCTAAAGGTGTATAAACTAATAAAAACAAAACACCTAAAGTCATAACCGAAGTAAAATTGTATTTTATTAGCAATAAATAAAATGTAAGTGGTTTGCCTAAATCAATTATCAAAAGCAAAAGCCCCAAGCTAATAGCAAGTGGAGAAATTAACGCTCCTGCTTTAATCGTAGCGTCCCAAATACTATTAGTATTATGTGTAAATCTATTAAATTTTACTATTAATGAAACCATCAAACACCCAGCACTAAGCCCTGCTAAAAACAAATATAGTGCAATAGGCCAAGGCCAATAAATCTCATTATATTGCATTAAGCTTCCTGCCATATTATTCATAGCGTCCTCCTTTTGTGTTTTTTATAAAACCTAGTTTTGGTTTAGTGCCTAAATGAGCTTTAGGATATTCAACGCTTTTACTTGCTAAGACTTTATTGATTTCTGAATTGTTATCATTTATATCCCCAAAAATTAGTGCATCAGTAGGACATACGCTAACACAAGCAGGGGTTAAACCATCGCTTACTCTATTTGGATAACAAAAAGTGCATTTATCAATTGCTTTTGTGATAGGATTAAGAAATCTTGCATTATAAGGACAGGCTAATATGCAGTATTTGCAAGATACGCATAAATTTTCATCAATTAATGTTATTCCATTTGCTAGTTTAAAACTAGCTCCAGTAGGACATACGCTTACACACGGGCTATCTTCGCACATTACACAACTTGCCCTTGTAAAATCTGTTTGAAGATTTGGAAAAACTCCCTTCATTTTCGCATGAACTTGCACTCTAAAAACCCCACTTGGAATTTGATTTTCGTTTTTACAAGCTACGCTACAAGCCTCGCAACCTATACATAAATTTTCATCGTGAATCATTACAAACTTTTTCATCTTTAAGCCCTTTTAATATCTACGCCTATATTTGTAACCATTGTGCTACAAACATAACCACTTCTTGAACCTAGCACTATGCTATCATTTGCACCTATTTCGTGAATGTTTTTAAGTGCTGGAGTATTACGACCAAATCCGTGATAAATAAACAATGTATCAGGACGAATTCCTTGAGTTAGCATAAGTTTTACTTGGATTTTGCCAAATTCATTTTCTAAATATACTAAATCGCCATCTTTAAAGCCTAATTCTTTAGCCTTAGTTTCATTTATCCACACAGGACTTTCACTCATTAATTCATTTAAAATTGGGATATTTTGAGTATGAGCGTTTGTATGAATTGGAGTTTTGCCACTTGTTAGACAAAATTCATGATTTTTAAACACATCATAATCAGTTGTATTTAAACAGCCGTGAGTTGGGAATAAGTTTTCAACTTTTTCTATGAAAAGCTCTATTTTTTTACTAGGTGTCTTAAAGTTAATTAGTGAACTTAATTCGCCGTTACTATCAATTTTATCTTTAATTTGCAGATAAGTTTTAGCAAATTCTTTTATGGTTTTTGGCTCTCTTAAATAAAGACTAGGGACTTTATAAGTTACTATGCCATCTTTTTTAAGATTTGCTAGTAAATCTACATTGCCTTTAGCTTGTTGCATTCTATACTCATCTATTGTTGTATAAGTATAAAGCTCATCAATTTTCATCATACTTGCTAGTTTTCTAAATATATCAAAACCACTTTTTGTATCGCCTATAACTTCTACGGCTTTATTTCTCATATAATAGCCATTTCCTATAGTTGCAATGCTCTCATCTCGCTCTAAATATGAGCTTTCTGGTAATACCACATCAGCTAAATTGCTAAAATCATTTAAATATATATCAATACTTACTATAAAATCTAGCTCGTTTATAGCCTTTAAACTCTCATTTACATTTGCTACATTTACTAAGTGATTAAACCTAGTATTTACCCAAGCTTTAATAGGATATGGCTTTTTGCTAAGTATTGTAGGGGCAATATCCATTAAAACTCCGTGTTTTCTGGATACAAAATAATTTTTATTTCCAACTTCACCTGCACCATCAATTCTAGGAGTGTTAGGAACCTTAAAAACATTGCTAGGATTATCAAGAGTAGGGAAAATATCTTCGCCTATGATTTTATTTAAAGTATTTGTATTTTTGCTAGTGTGAATGCCACCTTTTTTCTCATAATTTCCCATTAAAGCGTTTGCTATTGCAATAGCTCTTGTGCGTTGATATTCTGCATAAGTAGTAGTGGTTTTATGTCCCCAATCAATTACTACTTTAGGAGCAGCTTTATAGATTTCATCGGCAATTCGCTCAATAGTATCAGCACTAATTCCAGTGATACTTTCTTGCCATTTAGGGCTTGTATCTTTTACACTAGCTTTAAGCTCATCAAGTCCTATGCAATATTCATTTACAAATTCTTTATCGTATTTTTCATCTCTTAGCCAAATATGAATTAATGCCATCAAAAACGCCACATCAGTTCCTGGCTTAATAGGTAGCCACTCATCAGCCTTAGCAGCAACTACGCTAAATCTAGGCTCAAGGACAAGTAGTTTTGTATCACTTGCAGCTGCAAATTTAGCTAGTTTTTTAGCATCACTTATCACTATACCTTCAAATAAATTATGTCCGAAATTTACAATATATTTTGCATTAGCAAAATCTCTTGATAAGCCGCCGCCATAAGTATGCTCTAAAACCATATTATAAGTAATCGGACAGCTTGAATAATGTGAAAATATATTAGGACTGCCGTAAGCACAGGCAAAATTACTCATATGAGTGTGAGATTCTCCGGCTTTGCTTGTAAATATTACGCTACTAGCTCCGTGCTTTTCTTTTATTTCGTTTAACTTTGTTGCAACTAGGTTTAAAGCTTCGTCCCAACTAGCTTCACGCCATTTGTTTTCCCCACGCTTACCTACACGAATTAAAGGCTTAATAAGGCGGTTTTTATCATATAATTGATTAATTCCTGCTCCACCCCTTGCACATACGCTTGTTTTATTTGCACTAAATTTTGGATTACCATTAATAAATACACCTTTATTATCTTTAACGCTTATTTCAATAGGACAGCGAGTAGAACACATCTCGCAAACCGAAAAAACACTTTTTTTATCCCCGTTTGTAAAGGCATTAGCACTCAAAACTGGATTAATACAGGCTAATGAACCTAAAAATGCAGAGCCTTTTAAAAATTCCCTTCTTTGCATTAATACTCCTTAAAATACAAATACTTTCAAAGTATTTAATTAAATTATACTTAAAAATTTTAATTAAATTATAAAATTATAATATTTTTTATTTTATATTATCGGAATTTAAATTCTTTTTATTTTTTATGCCAAATTCTTGAATTAAAATATAATTTTTTAGATTTTTCTTGACAATTAAAAATTTTTTTTGTATCATTCAACCTTTCACAAATATTTTAATGTCTTGTTAGCTCAGCAGGTAGAGCATCTCACTTTTAATGAGGGGGCCGCTGGTTCGAATCCAGCACAGGACACCATCAATCTTGGTCGCTTAGCTCAGTTGGTAGAGCGCCACCCTTACAAGGTGGATGTCATAAGTTCGAGTCTTATAGCGACCACCATTTCTTAAACTAGGTTGCGGCGGTAGTTCAGCTGGTTAGAATATCGGCCTGTCACGCCGGAGGTCGCGGGTTCGAGCCCCGTCCGCCGCGCCATTTCCCTTTCTTTTAAAAATTTAAACAATAGTTCTCTCCTTTAATATTTTTATTTCTTAATTTATTTAGGATAAAATCTATCTCTTAAAAAAAATATTAAAGGAGAATTATGAAAGATTTTTTCATTAACTTTTTTACACTTTCAGAGCCTTTATCAATTACTTTTGTATTAGTTTATCTAATATTATGCTTTTGGCTAAATCGTTTAGCATATACTATAAGTTTTGCAAAAAGAATGACATTGGCACTATTTTTAGGTGTTATTTTGGGTGTATTAGCTCAATATTTGGCAAATTTTCCTGCAAATTCTAAAGAAGTTTTATGGCTTGAGCAAACTAGAATTTGGTATTCTTTCGTTGTAAGTATTTTTATTAGCTTATTAAAACTTATGATAGTTCCTATTGTGTTTTTTGGAATTTCATCATCTTTATTAAAGCTTGAAGGTGGAGTAAAGATTTCATCAATTCTTAGTAGAAGTATTTTTTGGCTTTTAATAACTACTGCAATTGCAAGTGCTATAGGTCTTAGTTTAGGTGTAATATTTAATCTAGGAAGTGATGTTGTAGTGCAAACTTCAAAAACTATAAAAGAAGCTAGAACTCTAAGCTCAATTTTATTAGGTTTAATGCCAAATAATATCATAGATTCTTTTGCAAATAATAATATTTTAGGAGTAATTTTAGTAGCATTTTTATTCACTCTTGGTGCAAGAAAAATAGGCACAAAAGAAGAAAATAAAGAAATATTTAGCACCTATAAAAACCTAGTAATTTTTATAAACAAAATTATTATGAATGTAATTACAAATATAATCCAACTAATGCCTTATGCTGTTGTTGCGATGATTGCAAATGTGCTAATAGCAAATGGAGTTGCAGCTATGAAAGAAGCTGGATTATTTATAATACTAACTTATGCAAGTGGAATTTTAATGATTATTGTATTTTCTATCATTTTAGCATTTCACGGCTTATCTCCTATGGTGTATTATAAAAAAGCGTTTGAAGTGCTATTATTGGCTTTTACTTCAAGAAGTTCAGCGGGTGTTTTACCGATTACCATTCGCACACTTCATACTAAATTAGGCGTTAGTGAAAACAATGCAAACTTTGTAGCAGGGCTGGGTGCTACTATAGGAATGAGTGGCTGTGCTGGGTATTATGTAGGGCTTGTGGCTGCATTTATTATGCATAGTGCAGGGCTTAGCATTGATTTATCTAGTGCAGTTTTAATTATTATAATTACTCTTGTTGGGTCTTTAAGTATCGCAGGAATTCCTGGAATTTCAATTGTAGCAGCTTCTATTATGATTACAGGGCTTGGACTTGGGGATAAGTTTTATTTACTAGGTGTGATTTTTGCAATTGACCCTATTATAGATATGGTAAGAACTATGAGCAATGTAAATGGTGCTATGATTGCAGCGATTGCGACTGATAGCGAGTTAAAAACATTAAATAAAAATGAATATAAGGATTTAAACAATGAAAGAGATTAATTATCAAGAATATTTAGATATTAAAGATAATGCAACTTGTGTTATAGCTTTTGGAGCACCTTGGTGTAGGGATTGTAAGATTGCTGAGCCGTTTTTGGTAGAACTTAGTCAAAAATATACTAATATAAATTTTTACCATGTAAATGTTGATAAAGATGAAAATATAAGAGCTGATTTGGGTATTCGCCATATTCCTACGATACTTTTTTTAAAAAATGGAGAAGAAGTGCATACAAGAGTGATTGAGCCACACTCAATTTCTTTGATTGAAGAAGGCGTTTTAAAGCTTTAAAATGTTTAAAAATCCATCACTTAACAATGTGTTTTTACAG
The DNA here is from genome assembly GCF_020137645.1 of Campylobacter sp. RM12637. Taxonomy (NCBI): domain Bacteria; kingdom Pseudomonadati; phylum Campylobacterota; class Epsilonproteobacteria; order Campylobacterales; family Campylobacteraceae; genus Campylobacter; species Campylobacter sp. RM12637. Next base: position 101,147 of record NZ_JACGAV010000003.1, on the reverse strand, counting down.
AGTTTTGATGGATTTTATATATATTCTAAAAATAGCGAAATTGAAATTCTTTTAAAAGAATTAGCAAATAATCTAAGCAAAAATCATCTAGTTTTATATATTTGTAATACTGATACAAAGGGCTTAAATAAAAATATTTACCACATAGATATTTTTAATGATTTAGCAATTTTACAAGTTAAAAAATTGAAATATTTTGACTATATTTTCATTGAAAATTTATCATTTTTAGAAAATATAAATTTTCCAAAAAATACAACAATTATTGCAAACGGATTTTTAAAATCTGATTTAAGACATTTTAAGGGCAAAAAAACTAGATTTTTAAGATTTATATACACTCAAGATTTTATAAAAATATTTAATCAAAATTGTGAGTTTTTGTATAATTTCAAACCCAAAAATCATAGTATTTTTAGCCCAAATGAGATAGATTTTGATATAGATAAAGAAGTGGAATTTTATTTAAACTGCATTAAGCAAGGCTTTAGGTTTTATGATTTTAGAAAAAGTAGAAAAGATGAGATTTTTAAAGCACTTGGAAATGGCAATGTATCTTTTAATGAAATTCCATTCGCAAATAATATTAGCAAAAAATATTTTTATATAAATAATCACAAAATTAACAAAGACTTTATACCAAATAATATAAATAATATAAAAGTAAATTTTATAAGCAAGAAAACAGAAGTGAAAAAATCAATATTTAAAAAATTATTTAATTTTAAGTGGGCTAGGAAAATCCTAGCCTTTAAATTATAGTTTTTCGCTATTGTTAGCTAGGTAATCAGCAACACCTTTTGGATCAGCTTTCATACCTTTTTCGCCTTTATGCCAGCCAGCTGGACATACTTCACCATGCTCATTTGTAAATAGCATTGTATCTACCATTCTAATCATTTCATCAATATTTCTTCCTAGTGGTAGGTCATTAATTACCGCGTGGCGAACTGTTCCATCAGCGTCTAATAAGAATGAACCTCTTAAAGCTACTGCTTCATCAAATAATACATCAAAACCACGAGCGATTTCTTTTGTAAGGTCTGCTACTAAAGGAAATTGTACATTGCCAATACCACCTTGATTCACTGGAGTATTTTTCCAAGCAAAATGGCAGAATTCATTATCGCCACTAATTCCGATTACATTAATTCCTCTATCTTGAAAATCTTTAAATCTTTTATCAAATGCGATAATTTCACTTGGACATACGAATGTAAAATCTTTTGGATAAAAGAATACTACTGTTCCTTTTTTACCCATATTTTTGTATAGATTAAAATTGTTATCTATTGTATTGTTTCCTAATACAGCTGGAGCTGTAAAATCTGGTGCTTTTTTTGTAACTAACATAATTTGTCTCCTTATTAATAATTTTTATTTGTTGAAAAATTATAAATGTTAAAAGTTAATAGAGATGTTAATCATACAAAAATTATCCTAAAATAATTTAAATCAAGATTTTAAGTAATTTTATAAAAATAATAAATCAGTATTAGTTTTAAAAATTATTTATTTTAAATAACTATTTAAAATATTTTTAATAAAAATTAATTTATAATATGATTTGCTTTTTGCCTTAGGCTTGTTAGGGTGGAAAGGTGGTAATATGGGAGAAACTATTATTTTAATCGTTTTAATCATAGCTTTACTAAGAACTTTAAAAAAGTTCTAGTAAAACCATTTATTTTTTCAAACTAACTAAATTATAGTGAAGCACGGCTTAGCCTAAGCTTAAAGCAATTCACCTAACCCTAGCAAATTAGCCGTGTTTTGCTAGGGTTTACACATATTTAAGTAATTTTATTCCGATTACAAAATAATCAATCACTAAACCTAAAGCTAATAATACAAACGAACTTATATATACTAATGTCTTATCCTTATATTTTATGCATAGAATTATACCTGTGATTAATCCTAAAAAACTTACTAGATAGTTTAAGATAAATGCCTTTAAGGTATAGTAATTAAAGCTTTCTATATCGCCTACATTTGCACTAAGCCCTAAGGCTTTGTCCGTTGCTATTATTTCATTTTTTGTATTTTTACTTAATTCATATTCGTTAAAATGAGATTTTATAAAGATATTAAATACTATTTCATCATAGCTTGAGTTCATTTTTAAAGCCTTATTATAATCCCTTGCATATTCATTTAGCCAAGAGTTTTTTGTATTACTAGCATTTAATACTGCATAATAGCTTTGTAATTCTGATTTTAAATCGTTTTCTAATCTACTAATTTTGTTAAATACAAAAGCGTTAAAATCTAGGGCGTTTTCTTTTTTTAGTGTTTTGTCGTTTAAATAATTTATATATGAATTAATCACTCTATGCTTATCATTTAGCTCATAATGAGCATAAAGATTATCATCGTTAATTAAATATTCTGATTGTTTATAAAGCTTAGAGAAATTATTTCTAGTATCATTTGCATAATCATTTATGTTATTATAATTTTTACCATATTCTTTATAATATTTAACTATTTCTTTCTTTTGTTCATCATCCCAATTTTTAGGTAATTGATTAAATAATTCATCATCGCTAAAAGCAAATAAGCTACTACATATTAATAATAAATAAACTATATATTTCATTAAAACTCCTTTTATTTATATTAACATAAAAGGAGTTAAAACTTATATAGTTGCACCTGCATAAGGATTGTTATAACCAAGTCCTTTATTAGAATAATTAGTTTTTATACCTTGATAATTTGCTTTTTTAGGTTTGTTTTTGAAATAATATTCTACAGGCTTAAGGTCGTATTTTACCCCTTGTTTTATCATATTTTTTTGTCTATCATTAAACGCTGTTAATACACTATCTACTTGAGTAGTTAAGAAATTGTCAAATATCTTAGCGTTTTGCATAAGTCTTTCATCGTTTTGTCCGAATAAGCTATCATCATCAACTAAAGAAGCAAATATTTCATATTGTTGTTTTAGCTTCATACTTTTTGTCTGTGCTAATACTTTTATTTGTTTTGCTACTTCTCTTAAGTTGTCTTTAACTGTTCCATATCCTAAAATATTAAGCGTTTTATTTAATACATTTCCATCCCATCCGTGTAGGTTAGACTCTTCAATTAATCCTGCATAAGTATTCAATAGTTTCTTTTGTGCCGCTAGATTTTCTAGTTCGTTTTGTCTATTAAGTCCTTCTTATTTACCATAAATTTGTTGCAATGCTCCTAAAGTATGTATTACTCCTACATTAGGGATATTAATATTTCCATATTGTTTTAAATTGTTTTTTAATTCATCTTTTCTTTGCTCTAATTTTATTATATTTTCTTTTTCTCCATCTTTTTTAGCTAACAATATTTTACTATCAATATCTTTTAATTCTTTTTCTAGGTTTTCTTTTGTATCGCTTATTTGTGAAACTTTGTCTAAAACTCCAAAATAATCATTCATACTATTTGCACTATTGCCACTATTTTTAACATACGGATTAGCTCCATCAAATTGCACTTTATACATTTGCATAATGCTAGGTTTGTGTTTATTTAATAAGCTTATTTCTCTTTCGTATGCACTAGTATCAAATCCTTGTTGTTTAGCGTCTAAATATTTTAAATAAAGACCATTATAATATCCATCAAAAGCATCTTCTCCTTGTTTGCCACTATTTTGTGAGTATTCATTCACATTTGAATATAAGCTTTTTATAGTTTCTTCTTCGTTAAATCTACTTTTTGCTACATTTGTATTAAAATTTGTAGCTCTTGCATTCGCCCATAAATTACTAGCACTTGCATTGCTATGATTAATATCTGCTTGATATTTTTTAGGCATAAAATAAGAAGTTATTTGATTTTGCTTTAGAGTTTCCATATCTTTTGCAGTTTTTATTTGCTCTTGTGCGATTTTTTCATCTTTAGTTTGTCTAGCTATATCCAAATCAATTGCACCTTTTTGCACTTGATTTTTTAGGTTCTTTGTTCCTAGCTTAATAAAATAAGAGATTTTTATTAATTTATTTAAAGTAAAAAAGTAATTTCAAATTCTACAAAAATTTCAAATACAAAACTAGGAATTTCCTTAAGAAATCCCTAAAATTATTTCATTTCATTCAAACCATCAAGGTCTAAAACACCGCCGCTACTAGCATTACTAACTAGCTTTTGATACATTCTAAGCCATCTTGAATTAAGCTCTTTTTTAATAGGCTTAAATTCCGCTCTTCTTCTAGCCATTTCTTCATCATCAATTAATAGATTTATAGTGCATTTAATAGTGTCAATTTCTATTAAATCTCCATCTTTAATAAGCCCTATTTCACCACCTTCAGCAGCTTCAGGCGAGCAATGCCCTACACTAAAACCACGAGTTGCTCCACTAAATCTACCATCAGTAAGCAATGCAACCGACGCACCTAAGCCCCTACCCATAATAAGACTTGTTGGGCTTAACATTTCTTGCATTCCAGGACCACCTTTTGGACCTTCATAGCGAATTACTACACAATCTCCAGCAACCACTTTTCCACTGCTAATCCCTGCTATTGCTTCATCTTGAGAATTAAAGCAAACACATTTACCACGGAAAACCTTATCACCAACGATACCGGCTACCTTTATTACCGCACCTTCTCTTGCGATATTGCCAAATAATACGCATAATCCACCACGCTCAGAGTATGGATTATTTAAAGTTTTTATAGCCTTTCCATCAGGGTTACTATCTTTAATCAGTTCTCCTATGCTATCTCCACTAATAGTAAGTGCATCTTTGCTAAAGAATTTACTTTTTTTGCTAACTTCATTCATTATTGCATATATTCCACCACTACTTCCTACATCTTGCATATGAGTTCCTGGCAGACTTGGGCTAACCTTAGCTATATGTGGTGTATCTTGAGCGATTTCGTGCATTAATTTTAAATCAATCTCATCAGCATAAGCTTCTTTTGCAATTGCTAAAGTGTGTAAAATTGTATTTGTGCTACCGCCCATTGCCATATCACAAACAAGAGCATTTTTTAAACTCTTATTATTTAAAATATTTCTAATTTTGTATTTTTCGCTTAGCTCTTCGCTCTTTGCAATCTCACAAATTCTTCTTGCAGCACTTCTTAATAATTCTTCTCTTTCAGAAGTTAAAGCTAAAATAGTTCCATTTCCCTTAAGTGCAATACCAAGGCTTTCCATTAAAGAATTCATTGAATTTGCCGTAAACATTCCACTGCAACTTCCAGCTCCAGGACATGCAGCACATTCAATTTCTTTTAATTTTGCTTCATCAATTTTACCAACTTCGTATTCGCCAACTGCTTCAAACGCTGTATTTAAATCAATTTGAGAACCATCTTTAAGCTTACCTGCAGCCATCGCTCCACCACTTACAAAAATAGTAGGCACATTCACTCTTAAAGCCCCCATAATCATACCTGGAGTAATTTTATCGCAGTTTGGAATAGCTATCATTGCATCTAGGCTATGTGCGTTCATAACCGTCTCAACACTACTTGCTATTAATTCACGACTTGGCAACGAATAAAGCATTCCACTATGTCCCATAGCAATACCATCATCAACACCAATGCAGTTAAACTCAAATGGCACACAGCCGTTTTTGCGTATTTCATCTTTGATAATTTCAGCATATTTATTTAGATAAAAATGCCCTGGAATAATCTCTATAAAACTATTACAAACCCCAATAAATGGCTTTGCAAAATCTTCATCTTTTAGCCCAACGGCTCTTAATAATGACCTACTTGGTGCTTTTGTATAACCTTTTTTAATAGTATCACTTCTCATTATTGCTCCTTTTTATATATTAATAGATTTTCAAATTCCTATTTTAAATTCTAAATAAAAATATTATGTGGTTCTTCAGGTTTGCTTAGCTCATACCCTTGAGCTTTTTCTATTCCATAATCTTGAACTATTTTTAAAATTTCTTGATTTTTTACAAACTCAGCCACAACTTCATAACCTTGCTTATGAGCAAATCCTACTAGAGTTTCAAGAACGGTTCTAGCATTATTATCAATTACTAAACTTTCAATGATTGAGCCATCAATTTTTAAATAATCAAACTTAATTTTTAATAATCTATAAAAGTTTGAATATCCACTACCAAAATCATCTATTGCTATCTTACAACCCCTAAACGAAATTGATTTTAAGAAATTTGATAAATCATCGTATTTATCAATACTTTCGCTTTCTAATATCTCAACACATAAAGCTTCTGGGCGAGAGCATTTTTCTAATCTACCTTCAAACACATCTCTAGTTTCTTTATTGATAATATCAGAGTTAGCTAGGTTTATACTAAAATTCGCATTAGGATATTGCTCTATCAAATCAAAAACCTTATTAATTACTACTTCTTGAATATCTTTATAAAGACCCACTTTTCTTGCTACATCTAAGAAAAGTCCCGGTGATACTATATTATTATGTTCATCTCTTAACCTAACTAACACTTCATAATAAGAAACTTCTTTTGTGATAGAATTATGCACACCCTGACAAACCACAAATATTTTATCATTTTCTAAAGCATATCTTATCTGACCTACTACTCTTTGTTGCTCTGCGTGTTGTTTTTCTATACTTAAACCTTCTTTATAAACACAATAAGGCTCTTTTGTTTTAATAGTCTCATAACTTGCAAGGATTGCTTGTGCAAGTCTATTAATAATCTCTTGATTTGACTTTCTAATATCACGCTCACTTGAAATTCCAATATTTAATTCTAAGTCTTTAAGTTCCATACCAGAATTTATTTTTAACTCAAATTTATTTTTTTTACCCCTTGTAGAGTTGATTGTTTGAGTTTTAAAATGATTTTGTATCAAATCAGCTGCTGCCATAGCTTCTTCGTGGTTTTTATAAACTATACAAAACTCGTCTAGTTGCAAATGATAAATACTGGTGCTTTTTAATACCTCATCGTTATTTTTCACATTTAAAGCATTTTTTAAAGAATTTGCAAAAATCTTTATAATTTCATCAATCATAATAGTTGAATAATTCAGCCTTAAATCATTGAAATTATCAATTTTTAAATATAAGAAAATATTATTTTTATTAGCTTTATCGTCTTTTAATTCCCTATCTTGTAAAGCTTGTAAAGATAATAAACCTGTTAAGCTATCTGTATCTAATTTCTTTTGCATATTATCAAGCTTAGTTTTATAATCTTTAATTTGTAAGATTTTTTTAGTTACATCAACTTTATTAATCAGCTCAATATTATCACCTAAATTTTTTCTAAACACAGAGAAAAATCTAGTTTCTTTTCTACTTGTAATATCATTTTCATTATAAGCTTGGATTTTACTATGACTTTCTTGAATTAAAGTTCCATAATCAAACCCCTTAGCACTATCACTTAAATCAATAATCCCATCTAACGAATCATAAAAATTCACAGCTTGTGCTTTTCTTATGCTTTCACTTTGTTCGGTTGGTGCATGGACATTAAATGTAAAAGTATCATTTACATATTCAGCATATAAATTCTTTTTATTTTTTGTATTAATTAAAACTTGTTGAATTGGAGAATTTAAAAATGCTTTATATAAAATATTTAAAGCATTTGTTAAATCAGAGCTATATTTAAAAATAATAAAAGTAGTAAATATTAATAAAACTGCAAAAATTGCACCAACTAATACTAATTGGTCATTTGTTTTTTCTAAGTGTTCAATTTTCGTTAGAATTTGTAATTTTAATTGAGTTAAAATATTTTCAAAATCTGTAAAATTCTTAATCTCATTCTTTTCTTCGTGCAATTGCTTCACATCACTTAATAATTTTCTACTTAAAATTAAATATGTTTTTTCATCATCAATAGTTGCAACTTTATCTTCTAAAAGATCTATATATTCTTTATCTTTATCTAATTTGGTTTTTGCATAATTTTGTTTTAGTTCAATTAATTGTGTTTTATAATCAATAATTTGTTTTGTATTATTTTCTATTAATGAGTCTAAAAACTCAATATATCCTTTTATTGAACTCACGCTAATTTTAGTAGCAAATATATACTCTAAAACATTTTGTTTTACATCAACCAATTTTGACTGAGAGTAAAGCACATTAAAGCTTTTAAAATCACTTCCACTAGTTCCTAATAAACTATTAAAATCTTTTATATATTGCTTTAATTGTTCTATACTTTTTTTAATTTTTTCTTCTTCAGCCATACTCAACTGATTATTGTTTTTAAGAATTTGAATTAATTCACTAGTTTTAATATCAATTTCGCTTAATTTTTTACCACTACTTTCAAAATTTGCATAAATACTTGGTCTTTCTATATTTAGCATTAATTCTTGATTATCTAACATAATTTCGTGTATATGATTGTTTATATCGTAATTAATATCTATTTGATGAAGTTTGGTAAAAAATATACCAGTACAAACAAATATACCAATCATCATAGCAGCAATAAATATTTGTAAAATTTTTTGAACGAATGTTTTTATTTCTATGTTTTTATATTCTCTATTCATCTTTCTTCCAAAATCTTAGGTCTTTTTCCTTCAAGGGTTTTTAAAAATTCTATTATATCATCAACATCTTTATCTGGCATAACTATTCCTAGCTGACAAGCAGCCATAGACCTAACAATATCTTCTAAATTTTTAAAAGCTCCTTTATAAGTATATGGTTGAGTTATTGTAATATTTCTTAAAGTAGGCACTTTTACTTTACCATCTTCTAATTTACAGCCTTCTGAAAAGCTAGTATTTATATCAGCAATTATATTACTTCCAAAATTACTACCATTATGACACGACGAGCAGCCATAAAAATTAAATAATTTAAGTCCTCTTTTAGCATTATCACTTATAGCATTTTTATCTCCTTTTAAATACAAATCAAAAGGAGCATCAAGAGTTATTAAGGCTTTTTCAAATTCTACCAAAACACTTACTAAATTATCATAATTAGCGGCTAATCCTATTTCATTAAACCATCTTTGATATGTTACATTTAACTTAACCCAATCATCAAACTCATCAGGAGTAATATTCATATCATCTCTTAATGTTCTTTTAATTTGTTCTTTTAAATCGGTAATATTTGCGTCTTTAAAAAATAAATTAGAATATACAATATTTAAAATTGTTGGTGGATTTGTCAAATTATCAGAATTTATACCAGAATTATTTGTCCCACTACCAGTAAGATTTAAATTATGACAGGTATTGCAAGATACTTTATTAGGACTTAAATTTACATCAAAATATAATCTTTTACCAACGGCAGCTAATTTTTTATCATAAGGTATGCTAGTTAAAGGTTTATATATATTCTCATCTGCAAAAGCAAAAACAATAAATACAATTAAAAATATAATCTTATTCATCATTGTCCTTGCATTCCTCACAAACTCCTTTTACCAAGACAGAATTAACTTTTAAATTATTAATTGTTGGAAACTCCAAATCTTTAGTATGATGACAAATATCACACACAAAAAGTGCATTATTACCTTTATTTATTTGATAATAACCCTTGCCATCTAAATCAATTTTATTTACCAATTTAGACTTTTGAAACTGCTCCATCGTCCTATAAAATGTAGTTTTATTTGCCTTAGTTTTAAATTCATCAAAACTCATAGGCTCTTTAGCAGCTAAAAGCTCATCTAATAATAAAATTCTAAGTTCTGTAATACCGATATCGTGCTTTTTTAATAATTTTACTGAATTCATCTCGTAAATAATAGCAAAAAAAATTAAAATTTAAACCTAATTTATTTTTTGCAACTAAGTTGCATTTAAGCAACAATTTACTACACTTGCAACTTTAAAACATTTATGAAAAGGAATTGCAATGAAAAAGATATTATTAAGTTCATTAGCTAGCGTGTATTTATTAGCTAATAATGTAGGAGTTAGCATATTACCACAAGTTGAAATTGTTAAAAAACTATTACCAAATGCAAATATTACAACTCTTATGCCAGCAGGAGCTGACCCGCATACTTACGAGCCAAAACCAAAGCAAATGATGGAGCTTAGTAAGGCTAAAGTATTTTTAGGTATCGGGGTTGAAATTGAAGATATATGGCTTAAAAGACTTGCCGAAAATACCAATATAAAAATAATTCACACTGATGAAAATATTCAAAAAAATAATTATTCTCATAAAGAATTAAACGAGCACCATCACGAACATAATGATGATGTATATAATGGGATTTTTAATGATAATGATGTAAAAAATAGAGATTTAAGTGATTGGATTGGTAATTGGAAATCAATTTATCCTTACGCTAAAAATGGGGATTTAGATGAATATTACAAATTAAAATCAAATGCAAAAAAAGATAAAACTGAGCAAGAATATAAAGAATATTATCTAAATGGCTATAAAACCGATGTAGAAAACATAATCATTACAAAAGATAGTATGGAATTTATACAAAATGGTATAAGTAAAAAATCAAATTATAAATATATTGGATACAAAATATTAACCTATGAATCAGGTAAAAAAGGTGTTAGATATTTATTTGAAGCTACCAATAAAGATGCAGAATTTAAATATGTGCAATTTAGCGACCACAATATCGCTCCTACAGAAGATTTAGAACATTTTCATATATTTTTTGGCAACTCTAGTCAAGAAGAATTGCTAAAAGAAATGGATAATTGGCCAACTTATTATCCTAAAAATATGAGCGTAAAAGATATTAAAAAAGACTTAATTCACCACATAGGCTCAAATCATAAAGAAGAGCACCATCACCACGAGCATCAACACGAGCATTCAGGCTTAGATGTGCATATTTGGACTGACCCTATTTTATTAAAACAAATTGCACAAAATTCAGCTAATGCTTTAAAAGAAGCTTTTCCTAATGAAAGCAAAACAATTGATGAAAATCTAAAAAATTATGAAAAAGAATTAGATGAATTAAACTTAAAAATATATGATTTAACGAAAAATGTGAATGTAAAAGGTTTTATAAGTGCTCATCCATCGTGGGGATATTTTGCTAAAAGATATAATCTTGTTGAATATACTTTAGAATTTGAAGGTAAAGAAATAAAACCTAGTGAATTAGCAAAAATCATAGAAATTGCAAAAGATAAAAAAGCTTGCCTTGTTTTAAAAGCACCGCAATTTAATGATAAATTGGCAAAAACCATTCACAAGGAAAGTGGATTAAAATTAGTAGAAATTAATCAACTTTCTAATGAATTATCTAAGGAGCTTTTAAACTTTGCGAAAATTATTAACGATAATTGTTCTAAACATTAATATATACGCTTGTGCTTTATGTGCTTTATATACGCCAACTGCTCATGTTAGCTTTAAAGGAAATTCCATTTCATGGGAATTTTCTTCTAATTTTTCACAAACACTATTAGACGGCTATGATTTAAATAATGACAAGAATTTAGATGAAAAAGAATTAGTAGCCGTTCGTGCTGCTTTGCTTGATTATTTACTACCTAGAGATTTTTTAACTACTTTAAAATATTATGATTTGCCATTCGGAGAAAGCAAAAAAATCAAATTTATTGTTAAAGATATTAAAGTAAGTTTTGATAAGGAGCTTTTTTTAGAATACTTTATAGATTATGATTTTATCCCTAAAATTGATAGAGTTTTAATGTTTTCGGTAGAGGATTTAGATGGGTTTTTTAATTTTAAAATAAAAGAAAATACCTATAAAATAGATGGTTTTAGCATTAATGAAAACATTAATCTAAATGCAGTTTATTATGAATTTCAAAAAGCAAATGTAATAGAAAAAATAGCTCAAAAAGTAGATGAAAAAGTAGAAAAATCAAAAGAATTTGAAACCAACACTTCAAAATCATTTTATGATATTTTATTAGAAAAATTAGCAAAATTACAGAGCAAAATGCTTGAATTATTAAAAGACAATAGCATATATTTATATCCTATCGCACTAATTTATGGCTTTTTTCACGCTTTATTACCAAGTCACGGAAAAAGCATAACCGCAGCTTATTTTATGAACTCTAAGAAAAAAATATTATTTTTTAGTCTAAAAGTAGGTTTTATTCACTTAGTAAATGCCTTTATAATTGCTAGTTTTTTCTCTTTATTTAATCTTTTAAATCTTAATAAAATTTCAGGATTTTTAATAAGTTTCTTAGCACTTATTTTGCTTTATTTAAAGCTAAAAAAACCACAAATTTCACAAATTACAAAAACACCAAATAATATAAAAAGCTTTAGTGTGGCTAATGAGAATAGAATTTTAAATGTAGTAAATAAAGAAAAAGTTCTTGATAATTTTTTAGCATTTAGCATAGGTTTATTACCTTGTCCTGGACTTATTTTAGTAATTGGCTTTATAAGTAGCTTAGGTGCTAGAGCTTTTATAGCGGCTTTATTAATCGCATTAGGTATGAGTTTGGCTATATTTTTAAGCGCATTTATAATAACAAGATTTAAATTTAACTCAAAAATAGAGATTTTAAGCCTTGTATTTGTAATATGCATTGGATTATTTATAGGATTTTTTGGATGATTGAAGTAAAAAATGTAAGCTTTTCTTACGATACGGAAGAGATTTTAAGCAATATTAGTTTTAATGTAGAAAAAAATGAATTCGTAGGAATTATAGGAGCAAACGGCGGTGGCAAAAGCACAACTTTAAAGCTTTTATTGGGTTTGTTAAAACCAAGTAAAGGCGAAATTATTATAAACACAAATAAATTAAGTTATGTCCCGCAAGTTGCTAATATAAATCCTAGTTTTCCTATCAATGTTTTAGATGTAGTTTTGATGGGAACTTTAAAAAGAAATTCATTCTTTTTTAATTCAAAACAAGATAAATTAAATGCACTTTTAGCACTTGAAAAATTGGGCTTAAAAGATTATGCAAATAAAAGATTTGCAAGTTTAAGTGGCGGGCAAAAGCAAAGAGTTTTAATAGCTAGAGCAATACTTAGTGGCTGTGAATTATTATTACTTGATGAGCCTACTGCTAGTATTGATGCAAAAGGACAAATAGAAGTGTTTGAATTATTAAAAAGCCTTAATAATCAAGGAATTAGCATAATTTGTGTTTGCCACGATATAGCTTTAATTTCTTCGTATGCAAATAAATTAATTCATATTAGCAAGACCGCACATTTACACAAAATCACAAAAGGTCTTGATAGCAACAAATTATTACACTTAGCAACGCATAAAAATAATTTATGCGAAGTTGATATATGGGAAAATTATGGAATATCTAAATTATAATTTTATTCAAAATGCAATTTTAGCAGCGGTTTTAGTAAGCATTGCTTGTGGGATTATAGGAGCGCTTGTTCTTACAAATCGCCTTGTAGCAATGGTAGGTGGTATTTCTCACGCAGCTTATGGTGGGCTTGGGATTTCGCTTTATTTTGGAGTTAGCACTATGCTTAGCACTTTAGCCTTTGTTATTGCTTGTGCTGTTTTGATTGCATATTTATCAAGAAATTACAAAAATCAAGATGCTGTAATTGGTGTAGTATGGGCTTTTGGAATGAGTGTTGGGATATTGCTTAGCGATTTAAGTCCTAATTCAAATTCCATAGTTTTTAGCTATTTATTTGGAGCTATTTTGGCAGTTGAATTAAGTGATATTTATATTATGTTAAGTGCTGATATAGCTTTTATCATAATGGCTTTTGTGTTTTATAGACAATTAATAGGAGTTAGCGTTGATAGTGAGTTTTGCAAGGCAAATGGTGTTAATGCAAATCTAATTTATTATATGCTAATAATTGCATCTGCTGTTTGTATAGTGATTAGTTTAAGAGTAGTTGGAATGGTTTTAATACTAGCTTTGCTTTGTATTCCTAGCTATATTTCTTCTATGTTTTGCACCAAGCTCTCATCTATGATGATTATTTCTGTATTATTATCACTATTTTTTTGCTTAGGTGGATTAATTTTAAGTATTGCTTATGAATTAAGTAGTGGAGCTTGTATAATTTTACTTGCTTGTTTTTGCTTTATGATTGCTTATGTTTTAAGTTTTATTGTAAAAAAAAGAATTTGAAATAAGATAAAAATCTCATTTCAAATTCTAAAATTATTTTATAAATATCTTTGCAAGTGCTTCATTTACCTGCATTGAAGCTTTTTCGTAATTTTCATTTTTTACCCATAGTTGAATTGCTATTTCTATATTAGCATCATTTACATTTTTAACCCCTACATAAATTGCTGGATTTTTTAAAATTAATTCATTTTGACCCAATGCTGTTTCAACTTCTTTTCTAACATCACATAAGGTTGATGGGTCAATTACTTTAGAATAATCAATTCTTCTTGTTTTTTCACGAGAATAATTATAAATATTATCGCTTATAACTTTTGAGTTTGGAACTATTATATTTGTATTATCGTATGTTCTAAGCGTAACTGAAAACAAACATATATCAGATACAAATCCTTCTCCTGCACCAAATTTTACATAATCACCTATTTTAAAAGGTCTAAACACTACAACCAAAACACCCGCAGCTATATTTGATAAAGTTTCTTTAAACGCAAAAGATATAGCAAAAGATGTAGCTGTAAATAAAGCAACGAATGAAGTCGTATCAACACCAACATTATTAAGTGCTGCTAGAATTCCAACAACTAAAATTATAATTTTTACAAGCTTAACTAAGAAATTGGTTAAAGTCTCATCTGTGCTAATTTTAATTAAAGTAACTCTTAAAATTTTTCCTACAACTTTCATTAAAAATAATGCTAAAACAATAATAAGAATTGAACCTAAAATCTTAAAACCATATTTTAAGAAAAATCCTTCAAAATCAAAACCTGCACTTTGCAAATCAATTAGTTTATTCAGAGTTTCTGTGGTTGTGACTTTTACATCTTGAATTGTTGTATCCATCAATATCCTTTTTAAAAAATTTGAAAATGAATATTAACAATTAATTACTTAATTTTAATTAATATTATTCTCTAATCTAATTAAAAGGAGTAAAAATGAAAAATATTTTAGTGCCTATGGCAAATGGAGCTGAAGATATTGAATTAATTAGCATTATTGATATTCTTCTAAGAGCGAAAAATTATGGAGCTAATATAAATGTAATTTGTGCTAGTTTAGATGATAATTTAGAAGTTACACTAGATACTGGTATGGTTTTAAAAGCTAAGGTAAAACTAAGCGAAGTTGATACTAAAAACATTGATGCAATTGCATTAGCAGGTGGTTTTGGTGGTATGACAAACCTTAAAAATAGTGAAAAAATCAAATCAATTTTGCAAGATTTAAATTCTCAAAACAAATTAATAGCAGCAATTTGTGCTTCTCCAATAGTTTTAGCAAATGCTGGGGTTTTAAGTGATGAATTTACTTGCTATCCAGGTTGTGAAGAAGGAATTAAAGGAACAAGATTAAATGAGCCTGTAGTAGTTCGTAAAAATATAATCACAAGTGCTGGACCTATCACTTCATCTTATTTTGCACTTACAATAGTAAAAGAAATGGGATTTTTAGACCAATTTAATGGAATGCTTGATGGTTTGTTAATAAATCAATTCGGAATTAAATTCTAATTAAAATATATTGAGTGTTTTTCAACACTCAATTAAAATATTTTCTTCTAACAAAGGAGCTAAAAAAGCTAGAACAAAATACTTTTTTAAAAAAATATAAAATGAAAAAGATTGTTAAAAATGAAGTGGCCGGGAGAAAGGGATTCGAACCCCTGGAGGCTTGCACCTCAACGGTTTTCAAGACCGCCGCTTTCGACCACTCAGCCATCTCCCGAAAAATTATCAAACAAGCGATAAAAGATTTTTTGCAAAAGCCTTATTGGAGGTGATACTCGGATTTGAACCGAGGATCAAGGCTTTGCAGGCCCATGCCTTACCGCTTGGCTATATCACCTTATGGTGCCCAGAGCCGGACTTGAACCGGCACGGTAAAAACTACCGAGGGATTTTAAGTCCCTTGCGTCTACCATTTCCGCCATCTGGGCAAAATATGTAAAATAATGGAGCGGGAAACGAGGTTCGAACTCGCGACCCCAACCTTGGCAAGGTTGTGCTCTACCACTGAGCTATTCCCGCACTTATGAAATAAAGACAGAATTATATATTTTTTTTCTTAAATTAAACTTAATTATAAAAAAATTATGAAACTTGTATATTTACACAATTTTTGCCGCTTTTTTTACCAAAATATAATTCTTGATCGGCAATTTTAAAATAATGCTCAAAACTATCTTTACAAGGATTTTTAATAAAAATACCACCAATTGTTATAGTTGGTTTTATGTTATATTTTTTCAATTCTTGTTTTGAAACTGAATTTTTTACTACATTCATATAGTATTCTGCTTCTTGATTGTTTTTTACATTTAATTTCACTACAAATTCTTCGCCACCCCATCTAGAAACAACGCCTTTAAGCCCTAACATTTCATACTGAATTGCTGATGCTACACTTTTTAAAACTATATCGCCTATATCATGACCATAAGTATCATTAATTCTTTTGAAATTATCTATATCACAAATTGCTATTAAAAGTGATTCATCTTTATTGAAGTTAGGAATTATCTTTTCTTCAAAGTATTTTCTATTAAAAAGACCTGTTAGAAAATCTCTATAAACCAAATAAGTTAAGTCGGATAATTTTTTATTTGAAGTAACCGTTGCAAGACCACCATAAATTAACATAAAAACAGAGCTTGAAAATGTATTGATATAGAAAAACAAATCTTGACTATTACTATATTCACCTACTAAATAATGTCTAAAATAATATAAACCATATATGCTAAAAAGCAAAAATAAACTTACTGATATTCTATAAAGCCACTTGCTAAAAAATGTAAATTGCAAGAAAAATAAGCACATCATAATAGTGCTAAATCCACTTTCAAACCCCAAATAATAAGAACCCATAATTTGGTGTAAAAATATTTCGGCAAATGCTACAAAAAACGCTGCTGTTATTTTGTCTTTTAAATAAAAGCAAATTGCTACAAAATAACTCGTTATTGAGTAAATATTAAAAATAGCCATAGGAAAAATACCATTAATTAAAAACAAAAAACAATAAACACAATGTGTAATAAATATAGAAACAAGTAGCCAAAGGTTTATGTCTATTTCTTTTAATAATTTAATAAAATCGTTTCTAATGGGTATTCCTTGTTTTTTAATAATAAATAGTTAAGTAATTTTGCCTAAAATTGTTTAACACTTTGATGATAAGGATTAATATGGAAAGCACTTTAGTTGCACTTGGGGTATCAACTTTTAAAATAGCACTTTTATTATCACTTCCGATGCTCTTAGCTGGACTTATTGCAGGACTTTTAATAAGTATATTTCAAGCAACAACCCAAATTAACGAAATGACTTTAAGTTTTGTGCCAAAAATCATTTTAGTCGTAGTAATTATTATATTTTTAATGCCTTGGATGATGAATCAAATGATAGATTTTACAACTATGATATTAAATAAAATTCCAAGTTTTGTTAAATGATTTATCTAGCACAAACCGATACTACAGCTGGATTTTTAAGTAAAGATTATAAAGAAATTAATTTAGCTAAAAAAAGAGAAATCAATAAACCTTGCATAATCACAAGCACATATCTAACTAGCCTTAAAAACATTGCAAGAGTTCCAAATAAATTTAAAAATCAAGTAAGAAAGGCTAAAAAAACAACCTTTATATATAAAAACCAAATATCATTTAGGCTAGTAAATGATAATAAACATAGTTTATTTTTAAAGAATTTTAAATATTTATACTCAAGTAGTGCAAATTTGCACGGGTATGAATTTGATATAAATTATGCAAAAAATATAGCTAATGTAATTGTGGATTTGGATTTAGCTCAAAAAAGTTCATCAAAAATGTTTAAAATAAACAATTCTAAGCTAAAACAAATTAGATAAATTATGATTTAAGTTTAAAAAAACTACCCCCACTACCACTTAAAAATAAGCCCTTATTAGCATAGTCTAAAGTGATAGAATATAAAGCATTGCAAGGTTTTAGCAAATCATTTAATTCATAATTTGTAAAATTATTTAAAAGCTCTTTTGTCTTTAATTTACTCAATTCGTCATTTTCATAATATTTTGGCTCTTTTGCAAATTCGCTAAAAACATCTTTTGTGCTACAAGGTGTGCTAAATTCTAATGAAAAATCGCATAAATCATCGCTAAAATCATCAATTATCTCACCATATCCACTAACATTAGCACTCTTTAGCCCACTTTCAAAAAAGCTCACATCAGCCCCACTAAGCCTAGCAATTGCTTTAGTATCAAAAGGCTTTATATCATTTAATAGTTTTATAAAACAAGCAGCATTAGAACTAGCACCGCCAAGTCCTGCAAAAGTAGGGATATTTTTGTGTAAAACTAAAGCGAAATTATTTTGAAATTCTTGTTTTAAATTCTCATCAATCAAACTTAAAACTTTTGAAAAAATATCGCTTTTAGAATAAAAATTACTTACTAAATTATCATTTATCAAATAAAACTTATCCATCAATTCATCTTGTTTAAACTCATTTTCGTAAGTAATTCCATTGATTTTTAATAAAGAATTTGAATTAGGAATTAAAGTTTTATCTAAATTCCTAGCTTCGCTTTTAGGTATAAAATAAAGCTCATCATATAAATTATCAATCCTATAAAATCTTGAAATTAATTGATGATAATTATCCTTTTTGCCTGTGATTTTTAAAAAGATATTAATCTTTGCAAAAGCTTTCATTATTTATCTTTTTTATACATTGAAAGTGAGCTTACTAAACTATCTAACAATTCACTTGAAGATGCAGCTGATTGGATATTTTCATCTTTTATAGAATCTACTAATTCATCTCTTAAAATTAAAGTTTGTTTAGGAGCTTCTATACCGATTTTTACCGAATCGCCCTTTATTTCAAAAATCTTAATTTTAATCCCACCATCAATAACTATTCCTTCACCTGCATTTCTTGATACTACTAACATTTTTCCACCTTATTTAAAATATATTCTATTTTTTCATCTAATCTAATAATGCTAAAACAATCTCCTAAATCTATTTTATAAATTTTGTAATCTTGTTTTTTAAAATCATTTAAGCTTAATTTTTTGCCTAATAGCAAGTCGTTTATATCGCCTAAATAAAAATTTTCTTCTAAATCAACACTTCCAAAAGCATCATAATTTTTAAATTCTTTAAAGCCGCCTTCACTAAGTCTTCTTAAAGCACTTAAAGTCCCTTTTACACCTAATTCATCGCAAATTAGCTTGGCGTATGAACGAACATAAGTGCCTTTGCTAGCACTTAATCTAAAACTAATAAAAGGGAAATTATAATGCAAAAACTCAGCTCTCACACTCATTACACACTCATTTAGCTCAACCTTTTCGCCATTTCTAGCTAACTCATATGCTCTTTTGCCATTGATTTTTTTAGCACAAAATATAGGCGGAGTGTAAGTTATATCTCCTTGATACTTAGCAAAAGCTTGCATAATTTGCTCTAAACTAGGCTCTTTAACACTACAAAAGCTTATGTTTTCATTATCTAAGCTAGGACTAATTGCACCAAGCCAAATCGTTGCTTCATAGACTTTTGGCTCAAGATTTAAAAAGCGAAATAATTTTGCGTGTTTTTTATCAGCACAGAGTAATGCCCCACTAGCAAATGGGTCAAGTGTGCCTGAATATCCTAGTTTTAGCCCTAATTTTTTACCTAATTTTAAAGAGTAAGAATTAGAGCTAATATTAATTGGTTTGTTTGCTAGAAAAATCATTATTCAAAAATAATTTTTACTTTATCGTTTTCTAAGCCATTTTCTATTATTTGCATACTTGTAAGACTACTAGCAACTGCGTTTTCTACTTCCATTACTTGATTAGGACACATCATTTTTGTGCTTGCTGGATTTTCATAATAAATATTATTATTTTCTTGTTTTATAGCACTAAAAATTCTATTGCAACCTACAAACATTCCTAATTTATTATCTTCAATTATTAAAGACCAATTACTAGAATTGCTATATTCTTTATTTGTGTCTTTAACTATAATTTTTGATATTTTATATTCTTTATTTTCTAATTTTTTCACTTCTTTTGCTACCTCAACATTGTTAGTATTCGCACAGCCAAAAAAAGCTAATACGCTTAATAATATTAAAGATTTTTTCATTTATTTTCCTTTGCTTTATTTATACTTTCTCTTAATAATCCTTCATCAGCTTTACCTAAAATAAAATACTCATTGCCTAGTTTTTGATACTTACCATCTTTTAACATTACTTTAAAAGGTAATTGAACCTGAGTGTTATATTTTATATCATCGGTTATTGCTTCTACTATCAAATCTGCTCTTTTATCATTTGTTAAAAAATAATACGCATTATAGTTCTTTGCAAATTCTTTTAATTTTTCATTATCAGCTTCTTCTGCATAAGATAATCCAACAAACACTAAATCATCTAAATGCTTTGATTGTATATCAAAAAGCATTGGAGCTTCGGCTCTACAAGGCTGACAAAAAGTCCCAAATATATCAATAATTAAAATTTTATTGCTATCAACCAAACTAAAGCCATTTTCTTCTCTTTTGATTTTTATTTCTTGATTATCCCAACTTTTTAAAGTTAATATATCTCCAGTTTTAATACTTGTAGTTTTAGCTTCATCGTTGCAAGCACTAAAAAATAAAGCAATAAAACTAGCAACAAATAATAATTTTTTCATACCCACTCCTTAAAAACTTCTAATAAATACACTATGCATAGGTTTTCCATCTTTATCAAGTTTGTAATACTTAAATGCAATCTTGGTTCCTATGTTTAATGGTTTATTTATTTCGTTAATATTAAAACCACTGCCTATAGTAATAGTTGTAAGTTCGTTATTATTTAATTTTTCATCAGTAAATTTAGTAAGGGCTCTTAAAGCGTTAATCTTTTTCCATTGGCATTCATAATTAATTAGCTTACCTTCATTGTTTAAATTAGTTTTTGATATAACGCAATTATCTTTATAAAACTTTCTAATTTGCACTATTTTATCTTGTCTTGGAACATCATAATCAGTATTCTTTTTGTGTAAATACACACCTTCTGATTCTTTTAAAATAACTTCGTTAAAAAAATCTATAAACTCATCTTCGCTATTAAATTCATTTTGAACTACAAATGTAATATTTTTATTAGGATGCTCTTTTAAATAATCTCTTAAATAATTTAACCTATCTTTTAAATCTCCCTTTTGATTAGGGACATCAACCACATAAAACTTAGCACATTTAAGCTTATTTAACATAACATCATTAAAGGTATCATAATAATCAGTCCCACAAAATAAAAGACCTTTTATCTCAAAAGGTGGGAAATCCTTTGTAAATTCTTTACTAATTTCATAAGTTTGATTGTGATTATTATATAACTTTTTACCATCCCAATTAGCACCCATACCATCAAGATATTCACTCACATAATAATCTCTTACATCAATACTTTTTAATTCATCAAAATCACTACCCTTAAATGAATTACCAAGTAAAGTTGAAAAAAACATACAAAAAATTAAAAAAAATTTCATCCGTTCTCCTAAAATTTATATAATTCTTTAAAAAACTTTAAAATAAAAATCTAAATCTATTAATTAAGGGGACTTATGATTTCTAAAATATCTATTTCTAAAAAACTTTTATTGCTTACAAGCACATTTTTAATTATATTATTAATTTATAATATTTTGCTAATTAAAAAGAGTTATGAAACATATAATTCTTCAATAATTGCTCAAGATAGCGTAAAAATCATATCAACAAATAGTGAAATAATTCATTTATTACAAGTAGAGCGTGGTCTTAGCGTAGGATTTTTAGCTGGTGCTAATAAGCAAGCACTAATAGAACATAGAAATAAATTTGTTTTAAATAATGAATTAAAAAATGAAGTTGATAATCTAAGAAATATGGTTGATAATAAGGCCAATAGAGCTATAGTGTTACAAAATTATACCAATTTAATAAATCAACAAATCAAAAAAGTAAAAGATATTTCTCAAAGTCTTGATGAAAGCTATGCTAGTTTAAGCGATGCTCTTAATTTAGTATCTACTACTAAAGAAAGATATGGATTATTAAGAGGGACTTTAAACGGAGTATTTAATGCAAATACTATGGATATTAATACTTTTTCAAACATTAGTTACCTAAATACAAGTATTTCTGGAAAATTAAAAGAATTAAAAGAATTAAAAATTAATTTTATAGATGAATATTTAAAAAATCTTTCAAATCTTGAAAGTTATAAAAAACTTCAAGAATTTATATCAACTACTATGAATAATAATATAAATGGTAATTTTAATATAAATGCAAATGAATTTTTCCAAGTAGCTACTAATGTGATAGAAGATTATAAAAAATTAGAAAACGAAATAACAAATCAAATTCTAAATAAAGCAAATATAAATAAGTCTGAAGCTCAACAAGAAATAATTATTCAAATAATAATAGCCTTATTAGCACAAATTTTAAATATGTTTTTAGCTTATGTAATATCTAAAAATATCATTAAAAACCTTACTTTAATCAATACTGGTCTTAATAGTTTTTTTGATTTTTTAAGATATAAAAGCAATGATGTAGATAAAATAATCACAAACAACAAAGACGAATTTGGCAAAATGGCTATGCAAATAAATGCAACCGTATTAGAACTAAAGCAAAATTATGAAAAAGACCAAACCTGTATAAATGAAATTACAAATATTACAAATTCTATTAAACAAGGTAGTTTAAACAATGAAATAACCAGCGAACCTTACAATCCAAAAATAAAAGAATTAAAAGAAATTCTAAAAGAAATGTTGCAAACTCTAAAACTAAAAATAGGAAAAGATATTAACCAAATTGATGAGCTATTAAAAGAATACTCAAATATGAATTTCAAAAATAATATAAAAAACCCAATAGGAGAAATAGAAAATAGCCTAAATACCTTGCAACAAGAAATTAAAAATATGCTTTATTCTCAAGAAAATATAAGCAATACTTTAAAATCAAATTCTAATAATTTAAAAGAAAATATGAAGCTTTTATTAAATGGTAGCAAAAAGGCTAAAAACAACCTTGAAGAAAGTGCAGTAGCAATCAATCAAATGTCAAGCTCAATGACTGCAGTAGCTCAAAAAAGCCAAGAAATCATTCAACAAAGCGATAGCATAAAAAGCGTTATTGATGTTATTAGAGGCATTGCAGAAGATACAAATTTATTAGCCTTAAATGCTGCTATTGAAGCAGCGCGTGCAGGTGAGCATGGGCGTGGATTTAGCGTGGTTGCAAGTGAAGTTGGCAAATTAGCTAATAACACTAGCTCATCATTAAATCAAGTAGAAGCTAATGTAAAATTATTAGTCCAACAAATTCACGATATTGGTATGAGTATAGATGAGCAAACTCAAGCAATTAATCTAATCAATACAACCATAAGCGAAATTGATGAGCTAAGTAAAGAAAATGATAATATTGCAAATGATACAAATAAAGCTGCAAATAGCGTAGATAGTCTAGCTAGCAATATTTTAGATGATTTAAACAAAAAAGAATTTTAATTATCCTAGTTTTTAGGATAATTAAAATAAGAATTTAAATTATGAATTCTTAATAATTTTCGGAGCTTTAAAGCAGTCTTTCTCCCAGTTTTTAATGCCATTAAATTTTTCTATATCTACTTTACAAGTGTGAGCTGTGTTGCTATTTGATACCGCTGAACTTGGGCTTGAACTTGTTAGCACATTTACATTTCCATTTAGGCACCTTTTACCATCAATTTGCCACCAAGCACCTTGAAAAATCAAAATATTGTTAGGATTAATATCACAAATTATTCTAGCCCCCACTAAAATCTCACCCCTATCATTAAAAACTCTTACAATATCTCCTTGCTTAATGCCCTTTTTAATAGCTAAATCTTTATGCAAATAAACAGGCTCTAAATCATTTTCACTATCTCTTATATCGCTATTATGTAGTTGTGAATGAAGTCTATAAGGACTATGTGCAGAAGTTAAAAATAAAGGATATTCGCTTAAAAGCTCATCTTTTTGCTCGTATTTTGCGATATTATTTTTTATACTTAAATTAATATTTTTTATGTTTTTAAATCTTGTAAAAGGCTCTAATTCGCTTAAGCCCTGCACTTTTTCATAAGATTTTTCTAAAAACTCATCAAACTCACTTAAAATTATTCCTTTTTTAAAATATCTTTCTTTAATATCTAAATAAGCCAATTTTACTAGGTCTAATTCATCTAAATCACGGCAAAATTCATAAGATTTATTAAATCTTTTTGCTATTTCTTTACATATTTCAAAATCACTTTTTGAGTTATAAAAAGGCTCTTTTATAGGTTTTAGTGCAAAAATTATTTCTTTATTCGTGCTTTGCTCTATATCATAACGCTCCCCTTCAATAGCAATAGGCAAAACAATATCGCTCATCTTAGCTTGAGCCGTCCAAAAAGGCTCAAGTGTGATAATGCACTCAAGATTATTTAAAGCCTTTAAACTCTCATTGCTATTTGGCTGATGGGTAAGATATGAGCCACAAGCATTTATCATTAATTTTATATCAGGATAGATGATTTCTTCATCTTTATAAGTGCTTTTTGTATTAGGCTTTAATAAGCACTCACTAAGCCTTGAGCTTGGGATATAATGATTTTTGCCTTTTATTTCGCCTAAAAGTGCATTTATATCGCTTAATTTTTCTGTATTTTTTGCACTCTCACCCTTGCAACCACTGCTTAAATTAAACTCAATCCCTAAACCATCTTTGCCTATATGTCCGCACATAGCAGCTAAGCAAATTATTGCTAAGTAGTTAAATTCTCCGTTTAATTGTCTTTGAATTGACCTACCTAATAAAATATTACTAGGATTATTTTTAAGCTTTAAGGCTAGATTTTCTAAATCAGTTTTGCTAATACCACAAATCTTACTAGCCCATTCTAAGTCCTTATTTACCCCGTCGTTTATGCCTAGAAAATAGTCTTTAAATGTATCAAATCCTGTGGTTTTACTCTCTATAAATTCTTTATCATAAAGCTTGTTAGTATAAAGATAATTGCACATTCCAATAGCCATTGCCATATCAGAATTTGAATTAGGAGTTAGAGTTGTTGCATTCATCATTTTTGCACTCTCATTAGCTCTAATATCTATAAAAATTACTTCAATATCTTTATTTTCAGCCATTTGTTTTAGATATTTTTCGTGTTCGTGCATAGGAATATCGTGAGCAATTTTACTTGTAATAATAGGATTAGCTCCCCAAAACACCACTACTTTAGCGTGTTTGATTATTTCTTTATAATCAGTTGCTCTTTCATAAACACAAGATGAGCCAAAAACATAAGGCATACTAGCTATTGCAGAGCCGGTTGAATAATCTCCTAACTCAAAGACCCCGCCACCAAGAGCATTGATAAGTCTATGAATTAGCATTCTACCCCAGCCGATTTTACCTACCCCACCCCATTCGTAACTTTCAGCATAAATACTGCTAGAGCCGTATTTTTCATAATATTTTTTAAGATTATTTGCAATTAATTCAAAGGCTTTATCCCAAGAAATCTCTATAAACTCATCATTTAATCTATCCTTAGAACCATCTAAAAATCCACGTCTAACGCAAGGATTTTTAATTCTTGAACTATGATTTATTCTGCTTGTGTAATGATTAATCAAATCAGTCGGGGCTTCATCGTAAATAAAAGGCGTTATTTTATTATCTTCTAAATAAAACGCCCCTACTCTAGTGGCTATTAAATGTTTTTTCATAATTCTTCCTTTATAAATATTGTTTTAGTATATAATCATTTTTTAATTTTACAAAGGAGGGATTATGTTAGCAGCTTTAAAAAGTTTTTACTTAAAGAAAAATACTGCAAGCAATACAGCTAAAGTATTACTAGCAAGTATTTTAATAGCATTTGCTGCTAATTTAAAAATAAGCATAGACATCATACCCTTTACCATGCAAACTATGGTGGTTTTAACTATATCTTATGCTTTAGGCTCAAGACTAGCTTTATTTAGTTTGATTTTATGGTTTTTAGAAGGTTTGTGTGGCTTTCCTGTATTTGCTAGCGGTGGTGGTTTGCACGCAATTTTAAGCCCTAGTGGTGGGTATATTTTTGGTTTGATTGCTATGGGTTATATTATGGGAAAAGCTAAAGACCATGATATAAACAATGTCTTTGCGTTAAGTTTATATGCTCTAGTAGCTACTGCAGTGCTTTATATTTGTGGCTTATTTATTTTAAGCTTTTATGTTCCTAAGGATAAAATACTTAGTATAGGGTTATATCCTTTCATAGTAACTGATATTGCAAAAGCATTTTGTGCTGCATTGCTTATAAATCCTGCTTATAAACTATTTAAAAACTTATAATTTATAAGTGCTTTTAAGTCAATAAATCATTTTGACTAAAAGCATTTTTTATTAAATTTCACATTTTTTTATATTTTTTTCAAAAAACTCTTGACAAACAAAATTTTCTTGGCTATTATTACACTTTTACTTAACGATTACTACTTATTCCGGATTAGCTCAGCGGTAGAGTAGGCGGCTGTTAACCGCTTGGTCGTAGGTTCGAATCCTACATCCGGAGCCACTTTTTTATTTCCTTTAATTTTATTTTTAGCTCGTATCTAAAATCAAACAAATATTTTAAACATTAAATTCACAATATAATTATTTGCAAAAAAATAGAATTTAAAACTGATAGCACAATATAAAAATCATAGACAAAAACTATATTAAATATTAAGTATAAAACTTAGTGAAACTTCTAAATATTTTAACAAAACAAACATATAAAGCAAATAGTTAGAATATAACAAGCAATATTTTCAACTCACGCTACTATTCATAAAAATATATTTAAGTTTTTAAAAATTCTTAAATTATGATTTTGATAAAAATTATGTTGCAATGAGCAAAACAAGCAGTGGTATTTGTAATTTTATATATTTTATGAAAGTAATACAAAAATTATTGCTATTTTTCTTTAAATATCTAAAAAACAAGCATTTGTAACAATATTTTTAATCAAGATTGTTCTAAAGTAATATAATAAAACTCTCTTTATTTTAACTTCAATTAAAATATATTAAATTACCTGTCGCGATTAGATTGGTATTTTATTTCGTTATTAAAATCAATGCAAATTGCTAAATACTCTTTAGGCAAAATAAATTCTTCAAAGCACAAAGCAGTTGAAAATACCCCACAACTAAGCGTGTTTTCTCCTATTACACTAACTTGAGAGTATTTAAAATCTTTTGTATTTATTATGTGATTTGCCCTTTCATATTGTGCTGAAGTTGTTAGCGATTGATTTAAGATTTGCCATTTTTTAATAGCTTCTTGTGGATTTTTAGGATTTTTAATATTTACAAATATTTCTTTATTAGTCTTTAAATCCCCTCCAAAATTAATCACATATTTGTATTTTTCACAAATTTTAGCACATTCATCAACTGCAAATTCTTTAATCACACCACCTAAGTCAATTTTTGTATTTATATCTTCAAATTCTATAAATTTTTTAGATAAAAAATATGAATTTTTACCATATTTTGCATTGTTTTTTAATTTTTTATTGATTAATGTAATATCAAAAGCATAATTAGTAATTTCACTAAGACTTGAGAGTTTTTGCAAAATCATCATAGTTTGTTGGTCTAATTTTATCCGATTTTTGCTTTTATTATTAATTTTGGATACCAGCGAAGAATTATCAAAATAATTATATTTTAAATGTAGATTTTTACAAAGCTCAAAACATTTAATAGCCAAATTAGAAGCTTCATATTCGCTAGCTTCTAATTTAACAACACATTTTGTACTAAAGCAAGAAAAAATAAATTCTTTCACTTACTAACTTTTATATTAAATGGAGTTGTTAAGGCTTCTTCACGAATTATTTTGCCGTTTTCACATAGCTTTAATATAACACTAAATTCCCCACTTAAATCATTTTTTGGTAAAGCAAAAATTTTACCTTTTTCATCAACAAAATCTGCAAACTCATCAGGTAAAAGATACACAATATTTATCCCATCAATATGTTGTGGAAAAATAATATCTGATTTTATTTTTTCTTTTCCACCACTATTTTTCATCTTAATTTTAATATTTTCCATATTTGGTGCAATAAAACTAAAAATATTTGCTTTTAAATTCTCAAATTTATCATCTATGCTAATGCTTTTGCCTTTTGATAAATCATAAATATCAATATTTCTACGATTATTAGAAACAATTAATGTATTATTGTCTTTAAATGTAGCGGCATAACTTACATTCCCACCCTTAATACTTCCTGCTAAATACGGCTTATTTTCAATATTAAAAATGCTAGTTTGCCCTAATCTATCTCCAAAAGTATAAGCCAAAGTTTTACCATCTGGACTAATAGCATAAGAGCCAGAATATAAAGCAAAACCTGTATTTGAACACTCTGTTGTGTGATTTAATACACTTACTTTACATAGCTTAGAATTATAATTATGTGGTGTTGTATAATAAATATTTTTTGCATCAGGACTTACTAAAAAAGGGCTTGTAGTAGCTTTTATAGGACGACCAAAATATTGTGCGTTAAAATCTGCGATTTTATTTAGTTTAGATTTTTTAATATCGTATTCATAAATGCCTTTATTTTCGCCTTTTAAAAGTACAAATAATCTATCAAGACTAACATCAGCCTTTACTACATCTTTAATCTTAAAGCTTTTTATCAATTTTAAATTCTTATCAAAAATACTAAAAGTTTCTTTATCATCTAAAGCAATTACACCATCTTTGTATTTTCTAAACAAAAAATATTCACCCTTTAAAAAAGCTAATTCCTTTAAATCACCGCTATTATCTAATTTTATTTTATGTAGTCCTGAATGGTGCAAATATGGTCTAGCATTTTTATTATCTCTTCCTAAATATTTTGGCATAGTATTTACAAAAGCAGTTTTATCATCTATAAATTCTACTTGCTCTACGAAAAGCTCACTTGCCCCACTCCACTCATCATCATCGTTATTATCTGTTTTGCTATCTTCTTTAACTTTTTCTTGTTTTTTTGCATCGTCGGTAGCTTCTGGATATTTCTTACCTAATTCAGAATGATCAGCATCCTTTATCGCATAAAAATCATTATAAACAATATTGTCATTTTTTAAGTCAAATAACACTATTGATGAATGATAGCTCCCTGCTGCTAGTAATTTATCATCTCTTACACTAATATCTCTAAAATATAAATCAGTTTTTGATTTTCCTTCAAAGTATCTTGCATAATGCCATTTAAAACTATCATCTGGATTTAAAGACTTAATAAGATTTGCTTGAATGCTAGTTTTATTAATACTATCATCATAAATATCAATCATTTCATTTGGTTTTATTACATAACTAGCATTTAAAGAACTTGCTAAAACACAAGCTAAAGTTGAGCTTAAGAATATTCTCTTCATTTAAACTTCCTTTCATAATTATTGATAAGTATTATAATAATTATTATTTAATATAAGTTTAAATATCATTCATTTTTTAGAATTTAAAATAAGCAAAAGCCTATTTTAAATTCCTTTTTTTCTACAAGTTTAAATAATACTCTATTTGTTCTTTTCCAAGAACTCTGATTAAATTCGTGCTACCTGTTTCTCCTACAGGATAACCTGCTGTAATAAC
This sequence comes from Campylobacter sp. RM12637, assembly GCF_020137645.1. Taxonomy (NCBI): domain Bacteria; kingdom Pseudomonadati; phylum Campylobacterota; class Epsilonproteobacteria; order Campylobacterales; family Campylobacteraceae; genus Campylobacter; species Campylobacter sp. RM12637. The sequence goes on along the minus strand of NZ_JACGAV010000003.1, from coordinate 71,430 downwards.
ATAATTTTTACTCTTATCCATAATGCCTTTTTTTACCCCTACTCTTACACAATTTTGTAAAAGTTCGTGCAAACTACCTGCCTTATCAACCACATAAGCTTCACTAAGACCCCAACAAATACTAAGGCTTTTTAGTGTTTTATCACAATGGCTCATTGTTATTATCTTTGTATCAGGTCTATATCTTGCCATTTTTTTAACACTCGCACCACTACTTGTAAGACAAATCAATGCGTCTGCATTAATATCTTTTGCAAGTTGCACAGCTGATGCTGCGATGGTATCAGTCATATCTCTTTTATCGTGATTAAAATTGCAATATGGATAGATTTTCTCTACTTCGCTAATCGTTGCAGCCATAATGCTAACAGCATTTACAGGGTCAATTCCAACTGCACTTTCTTCGCTAAGCATAACTGCATCAGTTCCATCTAACACAGCATTTGCAACATCGCTTATCTCTGCTCTAGTTGCACTTTTGTTATTTGCTAAAGAAAATAGCATTTGAGTTGCAGTAATTACTGGCTTACCTATTTCATTAGCTTTTTTAATTATTGATTTTTGTATGCTTGGAACCTTATAAAAAGGAACTTCTATTCCTAAATCCCCACGAGCAACCATTATCCCATCGCTTACATTAAGAATTTCATCTATATTCTCAACAGCGTCAAATTTTTCAATCTTTGCAAAAACAGCAGTTTTATTTCCGTTTTCGGCTAATATTTGCTTAGCATTTTTGATATCATAAGCGTTTTGAACAAAAGATATTGCCATATAATCAACATCATTTTTAACACCCCACAATAAATCATCTTTATCTTTTTTAGTAATTACTTCTATATTGATTTTTGTATTAGGAAAATTTATACCTTTATTTGACGCCAATTTTCCATCGTTTTGAACTTGGCATTTTAAATAATCTTGATTTATATCTTCAACTATTACTTTAATAGAACCATCGCATAAATATATAGCTTCGCTAACTCTTACTGCACCTAGAATTTCATTATAATTTGTGCTTACTTCATAGTGATTTTGTGCTTTTTGATTAGCCTTTATTGTATGTCTATAAATATCTAATCTATCGCCTTTTTTTAATAAAAATGGCTCAGGTAATTCTAATACCCTAATCTTTGGCCCTGAAATATCTTGTAATACTCCGATATTTTCGCCTAATTCTTCAGCTATTTTTCTTACCTTATCTAAATTCGCTTTATGATATTCGTGAGAGCCGTGAGAAAAATTTAAACGAAATACATTAACACCTGCTTTTATCATTTCTCTTATACATTCTTCGCTATCGCTTGCAGGCCCTAAAGTTGCTATTATTTTTGTTTTTTTCATTTTATCCCCTTAGTTCTTTATTGAATAATTCTTCGTTAAATTCAAGTTTTAAATAATCAACCACCATTCTTAAATCTCTTAAAGCATTTCCCATACAACTAGTCGCACCTGGACTTGGGGTCATATTAAAGATTATTCCTTGATTTTGTGGCACTATACTAGCTTCGCCTAGCATTAATTTCTTTTCAGTTTTGTTTAGCACTTGTGGGCGAACTCCACCAAAACCTTTTGCGTAAGTTATATCATCAGTTGTAAGACTTGGGACGATTTTTCTAGCGTCTTTTACAAAAAGATTTTTATTAAGGTATGGCACTTCAAATAAGAAATTTCTTAAAATATAATTTCTAATAGTGCTATCTTTCATTAAATCAAGTAAGATTTTAATAGTAGTTCCATCAAGGCGTAAAGTTGTAAAAAATTCAGGCAAACTCTTAAGCCCGTGATAACGCTCAAGCTTAGGTAATACTAAAGCAGTCGGACCAAAACGAGTATTCATATCACATAAAATATCAGGGTCGCCGTGTAATGCTGCAAAAGGTAATTTTGGATTTTGAACCATATAAACTTTACCATTTAATAAATGCTTTTTAGTTAGATAAAAACTACCTGCAACAGGCAAACAGGCATAATCAAGACCATAACCCATCTTATGTGCTAAAAATAATGAATGAGCACCTGCATTTACCACTACGAAATTCGCACTAAATTCAGTCTTGTTAGCACTAATTAGATAAAAAACATCGCCTTTTTTATAAATATTTACAATTTCTTCATTAAAAAACATTTGATTTTCTTGATTAGCTTTCATTGCTTCTTCAGCTAAACTCTCGCTCATTTTGCCAAAATCAACCGTTGTATAACAATCCCCTGCTAATGCACCCATTGCAAATATTTCTTCAGGTCTATCACCACCACCTAAAGCTTCTACTACTTTTGGCTCTATTCTTTTTATTTCTGCTTTGTCAAACTTTCTAATATAAGGATAAATATCTTTAAATTCTTCATATCTTTTTTGCATAAAAGCACATTCTTCTTCACCAACAGCTAAAGCCATTTTTTGATGAGAAAACATAAACTTCTCTTCTGCTTTTACTAATTTTGCGTAATTTACAATCATATCAGCGTTAGGTTTTACTTTTGAAGCTTTTTCATAAGTATAATTTGTCTCTATATCTCCGCTATGAATTGTTTGAGAATTGCTAGTGCCTTTAGAATTGAGAGTGCTTAATGCGTGATATTTTTCTATTAATGCCACTTTTTTTACATTTGTATATTTGCTAAGCTCATAAAACAAAGCCGCTCCACTAATTCCACCACCAACTACTATAACATCAAAATGTTGTGCCATACTCCATCCTTTTTGTAATTTTTTTAATGATAATTTTATTTATTTATAAATTCAAGTCTTTAATTAATTTTTGCATTCCTTGGAATACTAAATTTTTTTCATTTATTGCATTTTTAAAAAACTGACTTAAAAAGCTTGCATCTCCACCAGTTAGATAAATTATCTCATCATTAGCAAAATCATTAATACTATTTACAACACTTGAAATTATCCCGTAGCTAATAGCGTCTTTTGTGGAATTTGGTAACGAATTTAAATCAATAGATGTATTTAATTCATAATCTAATCTACAAGAAATATTCTTATAAGCATTAAGATATGATTGAATACCTGGCAAAATAAATCCGCCTAAATGTTTACCACCACTCATTTTATCAATTGTAATTGCACTACCAGCATCTACAATAATGCCAGAATCAATGCAATAACAAGAAGCAATTCTATCAACACCCAGACCAACATAAGAAGTGTTAAGACTAAAATAAGGTTCAAGATTAATATAGTTATTAGGTAGTGTAGAAAAATTAGAATTTACACTTATATAAAATACTTTTTCTTTAAAAGAGTTTGGGATAAAGTCTTTTAACTCTATCCTTTTTGCATGTTCTTCTTTATAAACACAAGCTGTTGTGTTTCCAATATCAATTAAAGTCATTTCAATTCATAGCTTTTGTTATTATAAAATAAAATATTATCCTTAAAATAAGCACCTGAATCTATTTTAGAATCTAAATTATAAACAGCTAATTCATTTAATTTATCATCTAATTTTATCAAGTATCCATTATGCTCTAAAGCATAAATAAAGTTATTATAAACATAAACATCACTATAGTTTGCATATTTAAATTTAATTTTTGTAATTTCATTTAATAAATAATCAAATTTATAAATTACGCCTTCGTTTGATAAAATATAAATATAATTATCTTTTTCTAAAGCCTTTTTAATATTGATTAGTTTAGTATATGTTTTATTATCAATTATTGTAAATACCTTACTAGAACTTGCTGCGATTAATTTTTCACTATCAGCTTTTAAAAATACAACATTATTAAAAAATTCTTGAGTTCCTACATTTATACTTCTTATAAAAGTATTGGTATTGTTATTGATAACGATTAATTTGCCATCTAAGCTAGGAATTATTATCACATTGTTATTAAAACTAGGATTTGCTAATTTTTTCACCACCCCATTTGCTTGTCCGTAGTTTTCACTAAATAAATATTTTTGTTCTAACAAATCAAATATTATTATATTATTCAAAGCATCAACCATTACAGCTTTATTGCCTTCTGTTGCGATACTTACAATTTTTGCATCAAATTTCTTATCAAAAATTACTTCTTTATCTTTTAAGATTTTTAAAAATCCTAAATCATTAGATAAATACAAGATATTATCTTGTTTGTTAATGATTTCATAGCCTTTAAAATTCTTCAAGATATTCTCATTTTTCGTTTTAATTGTTGTAAGCTTTTGAGTATTTTCTGGCTTATAGTATTGTTTTGAACCTGAACAAGCCGCTAAAAATACTAAAGATAAAGCTATTAAAGAATATTTTTTCATTGGTTACCTTGATAATGTTTTAAATTATTAGCAATTCTTAAAAATACAGAATTTGCACTTATTGAATTAAGTTTTACTTCAGCTTCTTTAATTTTATTATCTTTTAACAACGCATAAGCTTCTTGTATTGTTTTTAAATCTGTTAAGAAAAAATCTGATTTAAATTCTCTAGCTTTATAAATTTCTAATAATAATTTATCCTCATTACTAGGATTAAATTGTAATAATTCATCTAAATATTTTTCATCTAAAAGCACTGCTAAATATAAATTAGGATTTAAAGATTTTAATTGATTTAATTTATCATTATTTTTAGTAATTAATAGCTCATTATATAAAGCATTTGCTTCTTCTTTTGTTTTTTGTTTTATAGAATCATTAATAGATGTTATGACAAAATAAGCAACAATTACGATTATCAAAAATATAAAAAGAAATTTGTATTTTCTAATAAATCTTTCAACTTTAATGCCAAATTCTTCTACGCTATATGAATTTTCTTTCAAATTAAATTCCTTAAAAATTAATAAAATTAAAGCTGAAATTGTAACAATTTTTCGTAAATCTTGATAAATTTAGTGCTATATTAAATTTTTATTATATAATCAGATGAAATTTTATTAAAGCAAGGTGAACTTATGGTAGTCAATGAAAAGCTATTAGAAAGATTAGAAAAATTATCATCAATTAGGTTAAATGATAATGTAAGAAAAGAACTAATTGCTGATTTTGATGATATTTTAAAATTCGTAGATAATTTAAATGAAATTGATACTAATAATTTAAAAATCAATAATTTAAATTATACTCCACTAAGAGAAGATATACCACAAAAATCAGAAGTTATTGAAGATATTTTAAAAAATGCACCATCTACAAATGGACATTTTTTCTCTGTACCTAAAATCATAGAATAAGGAAAATAAATGGAAGAAAATATTCAAACTCAAGATAGCGTTAATACCATTCAAATGAATGGAATTTTAACATTTATGAAAGAAAATGATGCGAGTGATTTGCACTTTATTCCTGGTAGAAAACCACTTTTAAGAATTCACGGAACTTTGAATGATTTGGAATTTGCTGTTTTAAATTCTGAAATTATTAAAGCTTCTTGTTATAGTATTTTATCAGACGCACAAAAAGCAACCTTAGAAGAAGAAAGAGAACTAGACTTCGCTTATGCAGTTGAAGGAGTAGGGCGTTTTAGGGCAAACTATTACTATGTTGAAGAAGGAAAACTTGCAGCTGCATTTCGTCTAATTCCTGAAAATATCCCTAGTTTAGATGATTTAAAAGCACCACCAATTTTTAAAGAATTAATCAAAAAAGAAAAAGGACTAATTCTTGTAACAGGTCCAACAGGTTCTGGTAAGTCAACAACTCTAGCAGCAATGTTAAATGAAATCAACGCAACAGAAAGTAAGCATATTTTAACCATAGAACACCCAGTTGAATTTATGCATAAAAACAAAAAATCAGTATTTTCTTACAGAAACGTTGATATAGATACTAAAAGCTTTCAAACAGCTTTAAAATATGCTTTAAGACAAGACCCTGATATTATCTTAATCGGTGAGATGAGAGATAGAGAAACAATAGCAGCAGCAATTACAGCAGCTGAAACAGGTCACTTAGTATTTGGAACCCTACATACAAACTCAGCTATGCAAACAATCAACCGTATCGTAGATAGCTTTAGTGGTGGAGAGCAAGACCAAATTAGAAATATGTTATCGTTTTCATTACAAGCAGTTATAGCACAAAGCTTAATACCTAAAAAAGGTGGTGGTCGTTTAGCAATTCACGAAATTATGATTAATAATATGGCTATTGCAAACCTTATTCGTGAAAACAAAAACCATCAAATATATTCACAAATGCAGTTAAATCAACAAGGCACAGGTATGAAAACCCAAACACAAAGCTTAGTTGAAGCGGTTCGCTCTGGTTTAATCACTCGTGAGCTTGCTTTAAGATATAGCACTCAATATAATGAGCTAGTGAATTTGATATGAATAGCGGCTTAATACTAGATTGTGTAATAATTGGCGTAACGCTAATTTTAGGTATTGGTGGAATTATTTCAGGACTTATTAAAGAAGGTTTTGGATTAGCTGGTATTTTAGTAGGCGTATATGTAAGCACTAGCAATTCAGAAAAAGTAGGGGCATTAATTAATCAATATGTTTATAAAAGCGATAATGAGCTTTTATTAAACCTATGTGGTTTTGTTATAACTTTAGTTATAGTTTGGGGAATTTTTCTTATTTTAGGAAGAATAATATCAAAACTAGTAGCCTTAAGCGGACTTGGAATAATTGATAAAATTATGGGATTTATATTTTGCGCTGGAAAAATATTTATAATTTTTTCTATAATTGCATCTTGTATAAATGCCTTACCTATAATAAATAGTAAAGTAAACCAATTTTTTGCAAATAGTATGATGTATCCTGTTTTAATTCAAACAGGTGGAGCAATTGCTAATATACAAGCGATTCAAAATACTATAAATACAAAAAAAGAAAATTTATTAAATAATGAATTAAAAGAAGAAAATTCAAAATAAAAGGAGAAAACATGGAAAATATGGAATACGATGTATTATTAGAAGAATTTAAAAAAATTCTAAAAACAAGTGGATTAAAATACACAAAACAAAGAGAAAGTTTATTAAAATTACTTTATAACAATGACGAACACTGCACTCCAGATGAACTTTATGAAGCATTAAAAGAAATGGATCCTAATCAAAACATAGGTATCGCAACAATTTATAGAACTTTAAATCTTTTAGAAGAATCAGGAATGGTAACTTCAATTTCTTTTGGAACTGCAGGTAAAAAATTTGAGCTTGCAAACAAGCCACACCACGACCATATGATTTGTAAATCTTGTAATAAAATTATAGAATTTCAAGATGATATAGTAGAGCAAAGACAATTAAAAATTGCAAAAGAACATGGTTTTAAACTATCAAGCCATTTAATGCAATTATATGGAACTTGCAAAGAATGTCAAAAAAAATAATTTAATATAAAGAAAGGTAAAAATATGTTTGAAAACCCACTAGAACAGCAAAAAATTAGTAAAGCTAACGAACTAAGGTCTTTAGGTATTAATCCTTATTCTCATTTTGTAACAAAACCGATGAGTATAAAAGAATTTAAAGATAAATATGATTTCATAAATGAACTTGAAGAAAAAAAAGCAGAAGAAATCTGTGAATTAATCGGTAGAATTAAATTTATGCGTGATGGTGGGAAAGCCGTTTTTGCGAACATTGAAGACTTTAGTGGCTCAATTCAGATTTATTTTAATAAAAGCACAATTGATGAAACTTGGTTTGATAATATTAAAAAACTCATAGAAGTAGGCGATATTATTAAAGTTCGTGGTTATGCTTTCGTAACAAAAAAAGGCGAATTTAGTATTCATGTAGATAAATTAGATTTAGTTACTAAAAGTATTTGCGTATTACCTGAAAAATTTCACGGCTTAGTGGATATGGAAAGCCGCTATAGACAAAGATATCTTGATATGATTATGAATGCTGAAATTAGACAAGATTTTGTTAATAGAAGTAAGATTGTTTCATTTGTTAGAAGATATTTTGAAAATCTAGGATTTTTAGAAGTTGAAACTCCTATGATGCACGAAATTGCAGGCGGAGCTAACGCAAGACCATTCATTACTCATCATAATACTTTAGGTGTTGATAGATTTTTAAGAATTGCACCTGAACTTTACTTAAAACGCTTAATAGTTGGTGGTTTTGAAGCTGTATTTGAATTAAATCGTTGCTTTAGAAACGAAGGAATGGATCTTACTCACAATCCTGAGTTTAGCACGATTGAGTTTTATTGGGCTTATCATAATTATAAGGATTTAATGAATTTAACTGAAGATTTATTAAGCAAATTAATAGCTCACTTAGGACTTAGCACTACTATTACATACGATGATAAGCAAATAGATTTTAGCACTCCATTTGCAAAAATTCCATATAAAGATGCCTTAGTTCAAATAGGTGGTATTGATGCTACTATAGTAAATGATAAAGCTGCAATTTTAAAGAAATTAAAGGCTGATGGATTTGAAGCAAATGAAAAATTAGATTTAGGACATTTACAAGCAGAATTATTTGATAATTATGTAGAAGACAAGCTTATAAATCCTACATTTATTACGGATTTTCCAGTATCAATTAGTCCATTAAGTAGAAGAAGTGATGAAAATCCTGAAATAGCTGAGAGATTTGAATTATTTATAGCTGGAAAAGAACTTGCAAATGGATTTAACGAATTAAATGACCCACTTGATCAATACGAAAGATTTTTGGCTCAAGTAGAAGCTAAAAAAGCTGGAAATGATGAAGCATGCGAAATGGATGAAGATTTCGTAAATGCGTTAGGGTTTGGTATGGCACCAACTGCAGGTGAGGGCATAGGAATTGATAGACTTGTTATGATGCTAACTAACAAAAAATCAATCAAAGATGTAATATTATTCCCTGCTATGCGTCCTAAAAAGGATTGATAATTTCAATTTGTGAATGATTACTAGCGAGAATTTATATATAAAAAAGGGGTTAAGATGATATTTGATACAGAAATTAATGAAATTATAAAAGAAGAATTTAAAAGACAAAATGAGAATTTAGAAATGATTGCTAGTGAGAATTTCACTTTTCCTGAAGTTATGATGGCTACAGGTAGTATTCTTACAAATAAATACGCAGAAGGCTATCCATCAAAAAGATATTATGGTGGTTGTGAAATCGTTGATAAAGCGGAAGTTTTAGCAATTGAGCGTTGTAAAAAATTATTTAATTGCAATTACGCAAATGTTCAACCCCATTCAGGCTCACAAGCAAATCAAGGTGCATACGCAGCATTATTAAATCCAGGAGATATTATTTTAGGAATGGATTTAAGTGCAGGTGGGCATTTAACTCACGGCTCAAAGGTAAATGCAAGTGGCAAAGTATATACTAGCTATAGCTACGGAGTAGATGAAAATGGTTATTTAAATTATGATGAAATTGAAAAAATTGCCCTAGAAGTAAAACCAAAATTAATAGTTTGTGGTGCTAGTGCTTATGCTAGAATAATTGATTTTGAAAGATTTCGTAAAATTGCTGATAAAGTAGGAGCATTTTTATTAGCTGATATTGCACATATTGCCGGTCTTGTAGTAGCCAATCTTCACCCAAGTCCATTTCCACACGCTCACATAGTAACTTCAACAACTCATAAAACTCTAAGAGGGCCAAGAGGTGGGATAATAATGACTAATGATGAAGAACTTGCAAAAAAAATAAATTCAGCAATCTTTCCTAACCTTCAAGGTGGTCCATTAATGCATATTATTGCAGCAAAAGCAGTTGGATTTAAATATAATCTTGATGAAAGTTGGAAAACATACGCTAATCAAGTTATAAAAAATTGCAAGGTATTAGCCGATGAATTGCTAAAAGAAGGATTTAAATTAGTAAGCGGTGGAACTGACAATCACTTATTGTTAATGGATTTTAGTGATTGTGAATTTAGTGGAAAAGATGCTCAAATAGCATTGGAAAAAGCAGGTATTACAGCTAATAAAAATAGCGTTCCTAACGAAAAGCGTTCTCCTTTTATTACAAGTGGATTAAGACTTGGCACTGCTGCACTTAGTGCTCGTGGTATGAAAGAAGAAGAAATGAAAGTAATAGCACAGACAATAAGCTTAGTGCTAAAGAATTTAAATAACGATGAAATTATAAAAAAAGCAAAAGAAACTACGCTAAAATTAAGCGAAAATTTCCCATTATATAAGGACTTAAAATGTTAACAAGCAATGAATTAGCCTTAATTAAAATGATTAATTCACATTATTTTATAAAAAGAGATACTATAGTAAGCAAAATTGAGCATAAAGGTAGAACTTTTTTTAATAAGTATGAAAGAGTTAATGAGTTTTTATCTCCAAGCTTAATAAGAGAACATTCAGAAGGTAAAATAACAATAGCTCACAATTTAATAAACGCACAAGATAAAGTAGAAAATATAGTATTTGACTACAATGGTTTTAATACTGAAAAATTTTGGCATAGAGCTCAATTATTATTAAGAGAAGAAGGTTTTATTAATTTCACAGCTTATAAAAGCAAAACGCCAGGTCATCTTCATTTATATATTCACAAAGGTCATACTGCATTTGCCGAAGGTTGTGGATTAGCTAATAAACTAAGTGCAATGTTGGCTCAAAAAATGCCCGTTGAATGGAGAGTATTTCCAACACTTGATATGCCTAAGGAATACAATATTTTAGCATTACCTTATGAAATTTATCAAAAAGAGCGTGGGGCATCTTGGTCAAAACATATGTAAAGGATTGAAAATGCAAGAACACAATAAATTTGAAGATTTAGTTTTAGAAAGTAACAACAAAAAGAATAAACAAAAACAAATGTTATTTAAGATAATTATAGGCATAATAGTTTTTCTAATTGCCTTAATTATATATAAATTAATAAGCAATGGAGATAGTCAAAAAAGCCCATTACCACCGATAGAACCTAATGCTACATTTGAACAAAAAGCTCAAGATAATGAAGTTTTTGAGAATTTAAAAAGTGAAAATGATGGTTTTAGTGATGATTTTACATCTTTAGAAGAAAGATTAAAAAAAGAAAATAATATAGTAGAACCAGAACCTAAAAAATCTCAAGAAGTTCAAAATGTTGTAAAAGAATTAGCAAAAGCAAATCAACAACCTACGCCAGCACTTGAAACTCCTAAAGAAGAAGTAAAACCTACTGTAGTTGAAGAGAAAAAGCCTGTGGTTGTAGAAGAGAAAAAACAAGCTACTCAAACAACAAAACAAGAAAACTCAGTATTTGATACATTAAATGTTAAAAAACCAGTTGCTCAACAAGAAAAACCAGCAAATAAAGCACCTACTACAAGTGATAATGGAAGCTATATTCAAGTATATGCAGGTAAAAATATTGACCTAAAATCACACGAAATTAAAAAACTAGATACGCTAGGATTACAATATAAAGTAGTTACTGATAATAAAGGTATGAGTAGAGTAATTGTAGGACCTTATTCAAATTCTGATAAAGCAAATGCCTTAAAATTTGTAAGAGATAATGTGAAAAAAGACGCATTTTATTATCATGCAAAATAATATTTACGGAGTGATAGGAAATCCTATCGCTCACTCAAAATCTCCTATAATTCATAACCTATGGTATGAAAGATTAAATATAAATGCTAATTATGAGAAAATTTTAGTAGAAAATCCAAATGATTTAAAAAACACAATTTTAAAATATAAAGGTGTTAATGTAACTTTACCTTATAAAGAAGAAGTTGCAATACTAGCAAATTATAAAGATGAAGGCGTTATAAACACAAAAGCAGCAAATACTATAATAAATGATAATGGAACTTTAAAAGCTTATAATACTGATATATTTGGGTTTTATGAACCTATAAAAAATTACAAAATAAACAATGCCTTAATAATAGGGGCAGGTGGGGCTGCTAGGGCTGTTTATTATTCTTTAGCAAAAAATAATATAAAAACCAAAGTAATTAATAGAAGTAAAAAAGATGATTTTTTATGCGAAGTTCATACGACATTAGATGAATTTGAATTTGATTTAATTATAAACTCAACAAGCGCAAGTTTAAAAAATCTACTACCTTTAGAAGAAAATCTTTTAGAAAAACTAGCAAAAAATACAAAAATTGCTTATGATTTAGCATATAATCACGATATATTTTTAGATTTTTGTAAGTTAAAAAATCCAAATATTATTACTCAAGATGGACTTGATATGCTTATTTTTCAAGCAGCCCTTGCTTTTGAGTATTTTTGCGGAATTTATCCTAACGAAGATTTAATAAATGAAGCAAGAGAACTTATTAAATAAGAGTATAAAAGGACTAAAGTCATATATTTTTGGCTATGAAAACGAACAAAAAGCTAAAAAATACTTAGAAAAAAATAATTTTAAAATAATTAAAACAAATTATAAAACCAAATTTGGAGAAATTGACATAATCGCTTTAAAGGATAAAACCTTGCATTTTATTGAAGTAAAATCAAGCAAAAATTATGAAAGCGAATATTATTTAACACCAAAAAAATTAGAAAGAATTATAAAATCTATTTATATTTTTAATCAATATTATGAAGATTACAATAATTTAAATTATTGCATAGATTTAATAGCAATAAACGATAATAACATTAATTATATAGAAAATATAACATAGAAAAAATGATAATTTGAGATTTAAATTCTCAAATTAATCCTAAAAATTTTTTGATAGAATATTTTAAATCTTCATCATCTAAATTATTCATAGCCCACAACAAATATCCATTATCAACAGCTCTAACCTCATCAAAACTTTTGCCTTTATATTTGCCAAAGCTAAATTTAGTGCTAATTAATGGAGCTTTTGTAATTTCGTGTAATTCTTCATAATTTTTATGCTTTAATAATTCATCTAATAATAATTTCATAACCAAAACATCACCTATTGCATCGTGGGCTTTTATAATTATTCCTAATTTTTGTGCTTCTTCTTGCTCAATTTTATAAAGCCCTAAAAAATATCTTAAATATTGCAATCTGTGATGATTAAAGTCAGGAAAAATAGCCTTAGCACACTTATAAGTATCAATTAATTTAAAATTATTTTGAAAGCCTTCTTTTTCTAACATTCCTAAATCAAACTTAATATTATGAGCTATTAAGTAATTTTCGTTTGAATTAAGTTTATTTAACATTTTTGAAAATTTCGTTTCACTAAATTTTGGCTTATTAATAAGCATTTCAGGGGTTATATTATGAACTTCCATAGCTTCAAAAGAAATATTTACTTCGCTACTGCATAATTCATCAAATACTAAAACTTTTCTTTCTTGTATATTGTCAAAAATATTTTCAGCATATTCTATTTCATTAAATTCATATTTTTCGCTATCAATTACCAAAGCACCTACTTGAATAATCCTATCTAATTCTGTATTTCCTGTAGTTTCTGTATCAAATAAAACATATTTCATAATTATCCTTAAAAGTTTTTTTAATTCTAACAAGTAAGTTTAAAAAGTAGGTTGAATAAAAGGGATTATTAAAATCCCTTGTAGCGTTTTAAATTCTCATCAATTTTGATTTTTTCTCCGTTTTCATCAACATTTACATAAGTTAAAAGCGCACTTGTAACAGGCACACAAACTCCATATAATTTAGGAGTGCAGCGTTCAGCGATAACTTCTACTTGAACTTGTATTGATGTGCTTCCAACTTTTACAATATCAGCATAAAAGCTCACAATATCTCCAACATAAACAGGTTTTTTAAAGGTCATTTGTTCAACTGCAATAGTAACTACTCTACCATTTGCTATTTCTTTAGCTGCAACTGCACCAGCTAAATCTATTTGACTCATTATCCAACCACCAAAAATATTGCCTGCAGGATTTGTATCTTTTGGCATAGCAACTAATCTAAGCCTTGCTTCTTTTAATTCTTTCATATATTCTCCTTATAAAAAAATGTAAATATTAAACATAAAAGATTAAAATTGTCGTTTTTAAATTGAAAATTTTCATCAAAATTACAATTTTTTACAAAAATTTTAAAAAAATTGAAAAAATTTTTATAATTTAAGAAAACTTTAAGAATTTTCACATATAATAACGGCTTTTACATCACAAGAAAAAACTTCTTGAAAGGCCCATTCGTCTAGCGGTTAGGACATCGCCCTTTCACGGCGGTAACACGAGTTCGAGTCTCGTATGGGTCACCAATCCTCCTTTATGTTTATTTAATTTAATGAAAAAAATCCTTTTTTACCTTACCCCTGTGAGATAATAACTCAAAATAAAAAAGGATTTTTTTATGATTAAAGACGCGATATCTGGACTTCAGATTTTATTCGTAGCCTTTGGTGCAATGGTATTAGTTCCTTTACTTACCGGACTAAATCCTGCAATGGCTCTTTTAGGTGCTGGGTGCGGAACGATTATTTTTCAAATCATTACGAAATTTAAAGTTCCTATATATCTTGGCTCATCATTTGCATTCATAACCCCTATAATTTATTCTATGAAAGAATGGGGAATTAATTCAACTATGTTTGCCTTATTTTGCACAGGATTTGTTTATTTTATCTTTGCTGCAATTATCAAAACAAAAGGCGAGAGTTTTATTAGCAAACTTTTTCCCGCAGTTGTAATTGGCCCTGTAATCATCGTAATAGGTCTTAGCGTTGCTGTAAGTGCGGCTGGAATGGCTATGGGTATGAGTGGCTCAACTCAAGTAATTGATAAAGATATAGCTTTAATGCTTTCTACTTTTTCATTCTTAGTTACTATTGTAATTGCTATTTTTGGCTCAAAAATGTTTAAATTAGTTCCTATTTTAATAGGTGCTATTTGTGGATATATTTTAGCCTTTATTTTAGGCTATGTTGATACTAGTGCAATTAAAGCTGCACCTTGGTTTGCAATACCACATTTTGAAACACCTAGCATTAATTTTAGTGCAGCAATTTTTATGATACCTGTTGCAATTGCTCCTGTAATTGAGCATATTGGTGCAGTTATGGCAATAGGTGCAGTAACTAAAAAAGATTACACAAAAGACCCAGGTCTTCATAGAACTTTAAGCGGAGATGGTGTTGGAGTTTGTGTTGCAGGTTTAATAGGTGGTCCTCCAGTTACAACTTATTCAGAAGTTACAGGTGCAATAATGATTACAAAAAACGCACAAGTTAAAATTATGACTTGGGCTGCAATATTTGCAATATTACTTGCATTTGTGGGTAAATTTAATGCTATTTTACAATCAATTCCATTGCCTGTAATGGGTGGAGTTATGATACTTTTATTTGGAACAATTGCTAGTCTTGGGATTAAAACCTTAGTTGATGCTAAAATAGATTTAACTAATAATAAAAACCTAGTAATTATTAGCTCTACTTTGATTGTAGGTGTTGGTGGGCTTAGTGCTAGTTTTGGAAGCGTTTCGTTTTCAGGAGTTGGACTTAGTGCCTTACTTGCAATTATTCTAAATCTAATCTTACCTAATAAACAAGATTAATTATTAATTCAAATTCTTTTTAGAATTTGAATTATTATTTTTTAATTTTTTCTTAAATTCTAAAATTTGTTACGAAACTTAACACTTTTTAAAAAAATTATCCATTTTCAATTATTTCAAATTGTAACTTTGTTAAAATCTAACATTTTTTTATGGAGGTTAAAAATGGATTTATTTTTATCACTTACAGGCTTTATTGGGCTTGGATTTATTGTATGGCTACTCTTAAAAGATAAAACCACTCCTGCGATAGCATTTATTTTAGTTAGCTTTGTAGTTGCTGCAATGCTTATGATAATGGATTATTGTGGGTTAGAAGTCGGAAAAGCTTTAGGAGTTAAAGGAGATGTTTTAAACTTTAAAGCAATGAAAGGTTTTATAAAAGATGGTGTAAACACCGTTAGCGATACAGCGGCTTTATTTGTATTTTCTATTCTTTTTTTTAGTGTGCTTAGTGCTAGTGGATTTTTTAATAAAATTATTAATTTCTTACTTAGCAAAGTTACACCAAATGTATTTGTAATCACAATTCTTACTTCACTTATGGCAATGTTTGTTCATCTTGATGGTAGTGGAGCAGCTACATTTTTAATAGTTATTCCAGCTATGCTTCCAATTTATGAAAGACTTGGAATGAGAAAATCATCGCTTTTATTAATTTGTGCTAGTGCAATGGGTGTTATGAATGTTCTTCCTTGGGGAGGTCCAACTCTAAGAGCTGCAACGGTTATTAAAGCTGACGCGAATGATTTATGGCATCAATTAATCCCTATGCAAGTTTTAGGTCTTGTTTTAGCACTAGCTTTAGCTATTTTTATCGGTTATCAAGAAAAAAGGCGTGGTGCTGGTGGTAATCTTGAAGGAATTAAACTTGAAATTGAAAAAAGCGAATTTCAAAACGATAAATTTTTCTTAGTAAATGTATTTTTACTAATAGCTGTTATTGCTGCTTTAGTAATTAATGTATTACCTTCTTATGTTTGCTTTATGATAGGTTTTGCAATTGCGTTGCCACTAAATTATCCTAATTTAAAAATAGCTAAAAAAGTTTTAGATAAAGCAAGTGGTGGAGCAATAATGATGTATATTACTTTAATTGGTGCAGGAATTTTAATCGGTGTATTTGATAAAAGTGGAATTATGAATAAAATGGGAGCTTCAATTCTAACTCTTGTGCCTAATGAATATGGTAATTTAATTCCTTTAGTAGTAGGCTTGCTTGCTGTTCCTATGGCATTAATCTTTTGCACGGATTCTTATTTTTATGGCGTTATGCCTGTGGTTTTAAGCGTTACAAATGCTTTTGGAATTGACCCAATGAACCTTGCTATTATTATGGTTTTAGCTAGAAATTGTGCTACATTTATAAGCCCTGTTGTTCCTGCTACATTACTTGGATGTGGTCTTGCTGATGTATCTATAAAAGACCATATTAAACGCTCATTCTTTTATATTTGGGCAATTAGTATTATTTGCTTGATTTTTGGATATATTGCAGGAATAATCCCACACTTATTTTAATATCTCTCCTAAGAGAGATATTAGATATTTGCTAGTATATTTTGAGCTTTCTTAATTACTGGCAAATCTATCATATTGCCTTTATAATTAAATACAATATCATCAGTATTTTTTGCCAATTCTACTATTTCTTTAGCCCATAGAATTTGTTCTTTAGTAGGACTAAATACTTGATTGATTATTGGAATTTGATTTGGATGAATGCTTAAAGACCCGCCAAAACCCATAGAAGATACAAATTCTAATTCAGATTTTAAACCAATTTCATCTTTAATATCAGGATATACTCCATTAATTGGTGGTAATAATTTATATTTTGCACTTTTTATCACTATTTGATTTCTTATGTGATTTAATAAATTTTCTCTTCCACTGCCTTCTTTTAATCCTAATTCTAAAGAAATATCTAAAGCACCAAAACTTAATAATTTAATTAATTTTGAACTTGCAATATCATCTAAATTATCAACGCCCAAAGCACTTTCAATAATTGGAATTATTATTAAATCTTTAAAATCTTTAAATAATTCAAATTCTTTTGAACTCTCACTCTTAGGCAATACAATTGCATATAATTTTTTCATTTTATTTAATTCATCTAATAATTTCATATCATCATTAAAATATTCACTCTTAGTATCATTAATTCTTATAAAAAAATTAGCATCTGTATTGTTTGCAAATTCTAAAATATTAGCCCTGCCTTTATCTTTTTGATTAGGGCTAATTGAATCTTCTAAATCAATAATAATATAATCAGCTCCGCTATTTAAAGCCTTATTAAATCTATCATTTTTAATTGATGGAACAAACAAAAAACTCTTAGTTTTCATCTCTTACCTTTATTATGTTTTTTGATTGTAATTGAGAAATCTCATCTTTAAATCCAAATTCTTTTAAGATTTTATAAGTATGTTCTCCTAACGCTGGGATTTTATCCATTCTAGGCTCATAATTATTATTTGTAGCCGGTGGCAATAATGCTGGGATTTTACCTACTTCAGTATCAACTTCTCTCCATCTATTTCTACTTTTTAATTGAGAGTGATTCCACACATCTTTTAATTCATTTACATTACCATTTGCAATTTTTGCTTTTTCTAATCTATCCACAACATCTTTTGCCGTTAGATTTTTAAATTTATTTTCTATTATTTCTTTAATCTTTTGTGCGTTTTTTGTTCTTAATGTGTTATTTTTAAATTCTTCATCATTAATTAAGCTTTCATCTTCTAATACAATCTTACAAAAATTACTCCATTCTCTTTCATTTTGAAGACCAAACATAACAACATTACCATCACCAGCCTTATAAGGACCATAAGGGGTAATACTAGCGTGAAAAGCACCTTTTTTAATAGGCGGATTAGCACCCTTATAAGTATAATATATTGGATACCCCATCCATTCAGCCATACATTCTAACATTGATATTTCTATTCTTGAACCTTTATTTGTTTTTTCAAGATATAAAAGTGCTTGTAAAATTCCACTATAAGCATACATTCCAGCAGATATATCAGCTATACTAATTGGCACTTTTACACACTCATCACCATTTCCTGTTATAGATACTAAGCCACTTTCTGATTGAATTAATAAATCATAAGCTTTTTTGTGTTCGTATTCTCCACCTTCTCCATAGCCAGAAATATCACAAACAATCATTTTTGGATTATATTTAATTAAATTTTCATAATCTAATCCTAGTCTTTTTGCAGCCCCAAATGCTAGATTTTGAACGAAAATATCCACCTTAGGTAAAATTGATTTTATTATTTTCATACCTTCTTCGGTTTTTAAATCAATAGCTAAACTCTCCTTACTTCTATTAGTCCATACAAAATGACTTGCAAGTCCATCTACTCTAGTATCATATCCTCTTGCCAAATCCCCTACATCAGGGCGTTCTATCTTAATAACTCTAGCACCTAAATCAGCTAATTGTCTAGTGCAAAATGGTGCTGCTATTGCTTGTTCTATACTTAATACTAATTTTCCTTCTAATGGCAACATTTTTTCTCCTTTATTTATAATTTATAACGCCTTGATGAGCTATAAAGCCATCTTTATTTATCCACACATTTGCTTCGTTTTCACTAATTATTTTTGACTCAACGCAAAAACTACTAGGAGTGCAAACTGCGTGTAATCCTCTATAACTATATTTTATGATTTTTTTATCTTTATGATTTTTTGCAAAACAACTAATCATCTTAGTAGCTAATAAAGGTCCGTGAATTACTAAGCCACTATATCCTTCAACCATAGTAGCGTAAGGATAATCATAATGAATTTTATGCCCATTAAAAGTAAGTGCTGAATATCTAAATAATAAAGTAGAATCAGGGCAAAAACTTTCAGAAAAATCAGCTTCGCTTACAGGTTTATTGCTAGTTAATTTTGGTGGAGTTGGCTCTTTATAAACTATATCTTGTTCTTCAATAATTTTTAAATCTTCATCTTGATAATATTTATGCTCTAAAGTAACAAAAATTAATTTTCCTGTATTTCCAACTTTTTCTTGAATATCTTTTATAGTAGTAATTTTAGTAGCGATTTTGCCTATAATCAACGCTGAATTAAAAGTAAATCTACCACCAGCCCACATACGATTAACATTTCCAAAACTAGGTAAAAAACTATCATCGCTTCCGCCTAATTTAGGGTGTCCGTCTTTGCCTAATTTATCTTTACTTAAAGCCTTATTAAAAAAGCACCATTGCCATAAATAAGGTAATTCATCACCTAATTTTAAATCTTTATAATCAAGTGTTGCGACTATTTTTTCAACTTGAGTAAGACTTATTTCTTCTTTTATAATTTCTTGTTTGCCTATATAATTTTTAAATTCCATAATTTTCCCTTTCATAAATTAATTAATAACACCTAAAAACAATAACAAAAACCCAAATAACACAAGCAAAATAGGTAATATTAATAACCTAATAAATAAATATTTTCTTTCTTGCTCATCTTGTGTCCCTGCTAAAACCAATGCTCCACCTGATGAAAAACTTGAATATCCCGTAAATGTTGCAAATGTTGCAATAATAGAAAATGCCAAAGATGGCTCTAATACGCTAAGACTTGGAACAATAGGAAAAAATGTCGGCATTACAACGCCCATACTAGAAGCAAACGCACTCATTGAAGAAGATAAAACGCCTAATAAATAATATATCCAGCTACTATCATTGCCACCTTGAGCACTTAAAAAATTGCTTATTATTTGCATAGCACCAGTAGATTTTCCAAGTGCTATTAGCATAGTT
Source organism: Campylobacter sp. RM12637 (assembly GCF_020137645.1). NCBI lineage: Bacteria > Pseudomonadati > Campylobacterota > Epsilonproteobacteria > Campylobacterales > Campylobacteraceae > Campylobacter > Campylobacter sp. RM12637. The sequence continues at coordinate 51,254 of NZ_JACGAV010000003.1, read as the reverse complement.
AATGCACCAATCATAAAAATTAAATTCCAAGGTATATTTTTAAAAGCTTGTGTTTCATCTCCTATCTTAAATACAATAGCTAAAATAATTCCTAAGAATGAAACAAAAGTAGGATTAAAAAATATAGTCATTTTATTCATCAATAAATTTTCAGGTTGAAAAGATAAATAAATTGATGGAACCATAACCAAAGAAAATACAAATGTAACTATTAAAATCGTTTTAATTTGTATAGAATTTAGTTTTTCAGGTTTATCAATATTTGATGAATATACAACCTTATACCCCTTTAATAACACATATCCTAAAATAAAAATTAAAGTATGTGCTATAAACATATTTTTTCCAAGATTTAATTGCATAATTGCTGATTGTTCAGGTGTAAAACCTAAATTCTCAATTAGATTATAAGTAACCCTACCACCTAAAGTAAAAGGATTAAATCCCCCAGCACAAGAACCTGAATAAATTATAATAGCAGCTAAAATTTTATTCATTTTAATCTTATTAGCTATGTATAAAACTAATGGGCTCATAAAGGCAAATCCAGCATAATGCCCTGGTCCAATACCGACAAAAATTACAACAACAATATATAAAACTATAGGAATACTCCAAGGATAGTTTCTTACCCCATAAACTGCTTTTGAAGCTAGATTATTTAAAGTTCCATTATTTATGACAAAGCCATAAAAATAAGTAATAGAAACTAAGATAAAAAATAAATCAAGCCCCCATAATTTTACAATTTCACTAGGTTTTAAGCCATAAATATAAGCAGCAATAAAGCATAAAACAATTGCAAAAATACCAATATTTGCTTTAAATAAATAGCCTAAAACTATTGACAATAATAAAAAAAATAAAATGATTAAGTTAATTTGTTCAATCATAAATCCTCCTTACTTAAATGTTATAAGAAAAGAAAATCATTAAGATTAATATAAGAATAAAATATAATAAAAATAAAAATCATTGTTACAATTTTACACAATTAATAATAATTTTTATCCTTTAATATATTTTCTTAAAAAATTATAATTATTTTATTAATTTGATATTTTGATTTTTTATTTAATTGAAAGAATTTATTTAAAAGAATTTAAAACTAACTCGTTTTAAATTCTTAAAAGGTTATTTTTTTAATTCGTTAGCTTTATCGCAACCAATTGCTAAGCCAAAAGAACAAGCTAATTGATAGTAATAACCTGCTGCTTGAATGTTTTGAGAAGTTGAAGTGCCTTGTAATAAAACATTTGCAATATTTAAACAAGAGCTTGCATTTTTGTTAGTAATGCAGTTAGTTTGCTCGTCTTTTAAGCTAGGATTTAAAGCAGTTTGTAATGCAAGATTCATTAAATTGCTTTTTACAACTTCATTTTCTTGACTAACACAAGCACTAAAAATAAATAAAGAACTTGTAATTAAAATTAATTTTTTCATATAATCTCCTTAAAAAATCGCTAATTATATGCAAAATAACATAAATTTATATTAATTTTGTATGATAAATAAAATTTATTTTAAAGGCTTTTAAATGACATTTTCAGAAATTATTTTAAACTTACAAAAGTATTGGTGCGAGCAAGGTTGTGCTTTAATTCAGCCTTATGATTTTCCTGCAGGTGCAGGGACTTTTCATCCACAAACATTCTTAAAATCACTTGGAACAAAACCACATAATGTTTGTTATGTTGCTCCATCTCGCCGTCCAACTGATGGAAGATACGGAGAAAATCCAAATCGTTTAGGTGCTTACTATCAATTTCAAGTATTAATGAAACCAAGTCCAGCGAATATTCAAGATTTATATTTAAATAGCTTAAAAGTTTTAGGAATTGATTTAAATAAACACGATGTAAGATTTATAGAAGATAACTGGGAAAGCCCATCTTTAGGAGCTTGGGGGCTTGGCTGGGAAGTATGGCTTGATGGAATGGAAGTTACTCAATTTACTTATTTTCAACAAGTTGGTGGATTTTCTTGTGATTTAATTAGTGCAGAGATTACTTACGGACTTGAACGCTTGGCAATGTATATTCAAGATATTGATAATGTTTATGATATTAATTGGGGCGGTGGGCTAACTTATGCTGATGTTCATAAGCAAGGTGAGTTTGAATACTCTAAGTTTAATTTTGAATTAGCAAATGCTTCAAGACTTAAAGAAATGTTTGATATTTCATATAATGAAGCAAGAAGTGTGCTTGATAGTGGTTACTCACTACCTGCGTATGATTATTGTCTAATGTGTGCGCATTTATTTAATACCCTTGATGCTAGGGGTGCAATTAGCGTTACTCAAAGACAAGATTTTATGCTAAAAATAAGAGAACTTAGCAAAGATTGTGCTAGTGTGTATTTAAAAAGCCAAGAGAATTTAAAATAAATTATAATTTGCTTATTTTGGTTTATATTGATTTTTCAATATAAACCAAGTAAAAATATTAAAATCAAATTCCATAAACTAAAAAATTGAATATTTAATTTTGTTACTTTTAGTAACAAATAAATGGTTAAAACAAACGCAAACTCATCTTTTTCAATCTAAAATATTAAAATAAAATCACTATTTAAAATTAGGAGTTTAAAGGTGATTAGTAAGGTTTTAATAGCAAATAGGGGAGAAATTGCTGTTCGTATCATAAGAGCTTGTAGGGATTTGCATATTCAAAGTGTAGCTATCTATACAAAGCCTGATGAAAATTGTCTGCATGTAAAAATCGCAAGTGAAGCAAAATGTATAGGTGAAGATGCCATTAAGGGCTATTTAGACGCAAAAATAATAATTCAAACTGCAAAAGAATGTGGTGCTGATGCAATCCATCCTGGATATGGGTTTTTAAGTGAAAATTATGAATTCGCAAAAATGGTAGAAGATGCAGGATTAATTTTCGTTGGACCAAAATCTCAAGTTATTAAAAATATGGGAAATAAAAATATAGCAAGAGAATTAATGCAACAAAACGGCATTCCAGTAGTTCCAGGAACAAAAGTATTAAATGAATGCAAAGAAGAAGAAATAAAAGAATTTGCCAAAAAAATTGGCTATCCTGTAATATTAAAAGCTAGTGGAGGTGGAGGTGGTCGTGGGATTAAAGAAGTCTGGAATGAAGATGAATTAATACCTGCATTTAATACTTGCAAAAGAGAAGCTAAAGCATATTTTAATAATGATGATGTCTTTATGGAAAAACTCATAGAAAATCCACGCCACATAGAATTTCAAATATTAGGCGATAATTATGGCAATATAATTCATTTATGCGAAAGAGATTGTTCTATTCAAAGACGCCATCAAAAAATAATAGAAATCGCACCTTGTCCATCAATAAGCGAGCATTTAAGAAAAAGTATGGGAGCTACTGCAGTAGCAGCCGCAAAAGCGGCTGGATATACTAATGCAGGAACGGTTGAGTTTTTATTAGATGATTACAATAGATTTTATTTTATGGAGATGAATACTAGAATACAAGTTGAACACGGCGTTACAGAAGAGATAACAGGGGTTGATTTAATAGTAAGGCAATTAAGATATGCAGCAGGACAAATTCAAGAATTAGAACAAAGTGATATTAAATCAAATGGTTTTGCTATTGAAGCTAGAATTACTGCAGAAGATGCTAATAAGAATTTCATACCAACACCAGGAATGGTTACAGAATATTATCCTGCTTTAGGACCTTCAGTTAGGGTTGATAGCCATCTTTATAAAGGTTATAAAATCCCGCCATTTTACGATTCTTTAGTCGCAAAATTAGTTGTAAAAGCGTCTAGTTATGATTTAGCGGTAAATAAATTAGAAAGAGCTTTAGAAGAATTTACAATAGAAGGCGTAAAAACAACAATTTCATTTTTAAAAACTATTGCAAAAAGTAAAGAATTTAGAAAAGGTATTTTTGATACGAGTTATATAAAAACAAATTTAGAAAAAATTCTAAGCAATATTGATGATAAAAATAAAAAAGATAAAGATGAAATAATCGCTTCAATTTGTGCGGCATTAAAAGATAAATTAAATTAAAGGAGAGAAAAATGGCTAAAAAATATATAGATATTATGGATACAAGTTTTCGTGATGGCTTTCAATCAGTTTATGGAGCTAGAGTTTTAATGAATGATTTTTTCCCAGCATTACAAGCTGCAAAAGAAGCTGGGATAAGACATTTTGAATTTGGTGGCGGGGCAAGATTTCAAAGCCTTTATTTTTATACAAACGAAGACGCATTTACTATGATGGATAAATTCCGTGAAATTGTAGGAGATGGTATTAATCTTCAAACCCTTGCTCGTGGAGTAAATACCGTTACACTTGATACTGGTAGTCGTGAAATAATAGATTTACACGCAAAATTATTCGCAAAACACGGAACTACTACGATTAGAAATTTTGACGCTTTAAATGATGTTGAGAATTTAAAATATAGTGGCGAAAGAATAGTGCATTATGGTTTAAAACACGAAATTGTAATAACTATGATGGATTTACCAATAGGTTGCAAAGGCGCTCACGATACTAAGTTTTATGAAAAAACCCTAAAAGAAATTTTAAAAGCTAATATCCCATTTCATAGCATTTGTTTTAAAGACGCATCAGGGACAAGTAATCCACAAAAAGTATATGAAACAATAAAAATGGCTAGAAAACTTTTACCTGCAAATACTCATATTAGACTTCATACTCACGAAAGTGCAGGTGTTAGTGTAGCTTGTTATTTAGCAGCACTTGAAGCTGGTGTTGATGGAATTGACCTTGCAGCAGCTCCTGTTAGTGGTGGAACAAGTCAGCCTGATATTCTTACAATGTTACACGCTGTAAAAGGTAAAAATTATGATTTAGGTGGGCTTGAAGTTGAAAAAATCTTAAAATATGAAGAAGTATTTAAAGATTGTATGAAAGATTATTTTATGCCACCTGAAGCTATACAAGTTAGTCCATTAATACCGATTTCACCTATGCCAGGTGGAGCATTAACAGCGAATACTCAAATGATGAGAGATAATAATGTATTAGATAAATTCCCTGATACTATAAAAGCGATGAGCGAAGTGGTAAAAAAAGGTGGCTTTGGAACTAGCGTAACTCCTGTTAGTCAATTTTATTTCCAACAAGCATTTAATAATGTAATGTTTGGCGAATGGAAAAAAATCGCAGAAGGCTATGGCAAAATGGTTTTAGGCTATTTTGGAAAAACTCCTGTAGCACCAGATCCAAAAATAGTAAAACTTGCAAGTGAGCAATTAAATCTAAAACCAACAAAAGAAAAAGCAATAGATTTAGCCGACCTTGATGAAACCAAATCACTTAAATACATTGAAAAAATACTTAAAAAAGAAGGTATTTTAGTAACTGATGAAAATCTATTCATAGTTGCAGCTTGTAAAGAAAAAGGATTAGCATTTTTAAAAGGTGAAGCAAAAGTCAATGTTAGAAAAATTTCTCAAAATACTAAATCAAATTCTAACAATCTTTATTCAGTGCAAGTCAATGATAAAACCTATGATGTAGAAATTGAAAAAGACAAAATTTTCGTAAATGGCAATAGCTACGAAGTAAAAGTAAAAGAAAAAGAAAATACTTCAAAAATTATTGAAAAACAAGAAATTTCACAATCAATAGCTAATGATAAAAGCATTTTAGCCTCAATGTCAGGAAATGTGTTTAAAGTGCTTGTAAAAGCAGGAGATAAAGTAAAAGCAGGGCAAGAATTATTCATTCTTGAAGCTATGAAAATGGAAGTTCCAATTGAAGCAACGAGTGATGGAATAATAGATAAAATACTTGTAAAACAAGGAGATAATGTAGAAGCTATGCAAATTTTAGCTAGTTTAAAATAAATTTTAGAATCTGTTTTTACAGATTCTAATATATCTTTAAGTTAATATTTTAAGTATTTTTTATATAAAAACTATGAGTTAATGCAACCGCCATTGCGTCGGTTATATCAAGTGGTTTTATTTCTTTATTGATTTTTAAAAGCTTTTTAACCATAAAAGCTACTTGTTCTTTCTCTGCTTTTGCTTTGCCTGTGATTGTTTTTTTAACTTGTAAAGCTGTATATTCACTAAAATTCCCATAAGTTTGTAAGATTTTAAGCAACATTGCTCCACGAAATTGTGCGAGTTTTAAAACACTTTGCGGATTATAAGCAAAAAATATATTTTCAACTGCCACACTAGCATTTGGAACTTTTTTAAAAATCATTTCTAAAGCTTCGTTTAATTCTAAAATATTATCTATTAATTCTTTACTCTTAAATCTTATTAGACCTGCTTCTAAAAGAGTATTTGTGCTGCCATTTTTTTCTAAAAGGCAATATCCACAAAATCTAGTTCCTGGGTCAAATCCTAAAATTTTCATATGTGAAATCCTTGTGAAATTTAAAATTATTTTTTTATGAAATGCTTATTATTACGATAAATTTCTTAATGAAATAGAATTTCACATAAACTGATTTTTATAGAATTTCACGAAAATTTATAAGAATTTTAAAAATTACAATAAAAATTCATAAAAAAATTTCACTAAATTAAAGAATTTTTTAAAGAGCTTGTGAAATTTATGATGAAATATTGTAAATTGTTTGTATATTTTTGGTATATTTTTTCACTATTAAAAGCATTGATATATAGGTGTTTTAAATATTTTTAAACAAATATTACTAGATTTTCACATCATCAAAGGTAATAACAAAAAAGAGGAATAAATGTTAAATAAAATTCTAGAAGAATTAAAAGTATTAATTGGAGAAAATCAATATAAAAATTATTTTGAAATTTTACAAATTAATGAAAGCAAAAATAATGAAATAATTCTAAATGCACCTAATCAATTCATAGCTAAACATATTCAAACAAAATACCAAAGTATATTAGAAAAAATAGCAGAAAAAACAAATAGTAAAAAATATAAAATTACAATTCAAGTAAATAATGAAAAAATAAACAAACCACAAGAAACTCAACCAATAGTAGCTAAAAAACAAATTTCAATATTAAATCAAAGCCTTACTTTTGATAATTTCATAGTAGGACAAAGTAATGAGTTTGCTTATAGAATTTGTAAAGCAATAACAGATGAAAATAAATTTGGAAAAGACTTTAATCCAATTTTTATATATTCAAATACAGGTTTAGGAAAAACTCACTTATTACAAGCTAGTGGGCATGAATGTTTAGAACTTGGAAAAAAAGTAATATATAAAACTTCAAAAGGTTTTATGAAAGACTATCAAAATGCAATATTAGCAAATAAATTTGATAGTTTTAATAGTGAATATAAAGATTGTGATTTATTATTAATTGATGATATTCAGTTCTTAGGCACTACTGATAAAATACAAGAAGAATTCTTTCATATCTTTAATGATATAGTAGAAAGAAATGGTCAAATAATAATGACTTCAGATGTAGCTCCTATAAATTTAAATGGAATTGAAGATAGATTAAAATCAAGATTTAACAAAGGAGTTCTTGCAAATATTAGTGTCCCTGATATAGAAACCAAAAAAGCAATTATTAAGAAAAAAAGCCTTGTATATGATATAGAATTAAATGATGAAATGATTAATACTATTGCTAATTATATAGGTGAAAATGTAAGGGATTTAGAAGGAATTATAAATTATATTTACGCTTTTCAAAGTATAAGAAAACAAAAAATAACCTTAGATGATTTAAAAAATCAAATAAAAGAATACATTAAAGAAAATCAATCAAATATTGAAATTGAAGATATTTTTGATATAGTAAGTTCAGAATTAAATGTAAAAATAAGCGAAATAAAATCAAGTTCTAAAAAACAAGAAATAGTAAAAGCTAAAAGAATAGTTATATTTTTAACTAAAGAATTAATTTCAAATTCAGTAAGCCAAATAGCAACTCATTTTCAAATGAAAGACCATAGTGCTATTTCAAAACATATTAAAAAAATAAATGAAATGATATGTCTTGATGATGATTTTAGAAGCCTAGTAGAACATTTAAAAAATAAAATAATAAACTCAAAAAATAAAGATTATTAAATATAATAAAGCGAAAAAGGAAGAATATGGAAATACAAATAGACAAAAAGAGATTAGAAAATATAGCTTTAATAGTTAGCAATTATGTTGAGAAAAAAGATAATACAAGTTTAAATTCTAATATTTTATTATTAGCTTATAACAATGAATTAATTTTAAGAGCAAGTGATAGTGAAATAGGAATTGAATATAAAATCCAAGAATGTAATATCATAAATGAAGGGCAAATTTTTATCAATGCTAAAAAATTAATTGATATTTTAAAAAGCCTTGATAATAGCGATATTAAAATCAAAAAATTAGAAAAATCTATCAAAATTACCCAAAATAAAACTAATTTTTCATTGCCAATAAATAGTGAAAATAATTTTTCTTTCTTAGAAGATGAAAATAGCAAAACACCTATTTTAATAAGTGCAAAAGAACTAAATATCGGCTTTAAAATGATTTTACCTGCTGTTGATAATAATGGTATTTCTTTTCAATTTAATTGCTGTTATATAGATATTTTAAAAGATAGCATTGTTTTTGTAGGAAGCGATTCTAAAAGAATTCACAAATATTCATTCATAGCTCAAAATGAATACGAACAAAGATTAATAATTACAAAAAAATCAGCTCAAGAACTACAAAAATTATTAAATGAAGAAGTAAGGGTTTATAAAACAAATAATTATTTAATCATTGAAAATGATAATTTTAAATTCTTTACAAAATTAGCAACTATTGATTTTTTAAGATATGTTGAAGTAATGCCACATAAATTACCTACAAATGAAATTATCATTAAAAACGAAGACTTTTTAAATGAAATAAAAAAACTAAGTGCAGTTTGCACAAAATGTCAAATAGAATTTGAAACTGGTAAAATCACATTTAAAAATAATGCTTTAAGTGATGATTTTAACGAAACAAATGCTACAAGTGAGCTAGAAACAAATATTACTATAGAAGATAAATTTGAAATAAATCTTACAAACAAACATATGATGGATTTTTTACATTTAAATGAAAATGAATATTTCACATTTAAATTCTATTCATCAGCAGCTCCTGTTGTGTTAGAAAGTAAAAATTTCTTATCACTAATATCAGCAAATAAAAACTAAGGATAAATAATGCAAGAAAATTATGCAGAAAGTAAAATTAAAGTATTAAAAGGACTAGAAGCAGTTAGAAAACGCCCTGGAATGTATATTGGCGATACTAACTTTAATGGTCTTCATCATATGGTTTATGAAGTAGTTGATAACTCTATTGATGAAGCTATGGCTGGCTTTTGTAATACTATTGATATTGAAATTACCAAAGAAGGTTCTTGTATAGTTACTGATAATGGTCGTGGAATTCCTGTTGGAATTCACCCAACTGAAAATATCTCAACTCTAACCGTTGTTTTAACCGTTCTTCACGCTGGTGGAAAATTTGATAAAGATACTTATAAGGTTAGTGGTGGTTTGCACGGCGTTGGTGTATCGGTTGTAAATGCACTTTCATCTAAATTAATTGCAACCGTTAAAAGAGATGGAAATACTCATAGACAAGAATTTTCTAAAGGTATTCCAACAAGTGAGCTAGAAATAATTAAAACAACTAATCGCACAGGAACTAGCATAGAGTTTTTCCCTGACCCTGAGATATTTGAAGTAGTTGAGTTTGATTATGATACTTTAGCTAAGAGATTTCGTGAATTAGCATATTTAAATCCACAAATTACTATTAATTTTAAAGACCAAAGAAATGGTAAAAGCGAAACTTATCATTATGATGGTGGTATTTCTCAATTTGTAACTGATTTAAATAAAAAAGAAGCTGTTACAAATGTAATTGCATTTAATGATGAAGCAGAAGATGTAGTTGTAGATATTGCACTAATGTATAATGATACTTATAGTGAGACTTTATTTTCATTCGTAAATAACATTAAAACTGCAGATGGTGGAACTCACGAAGCAGGCTTTAGAATGGGTCTTACAAAGGTAATTACAAGTTATATTGAAGCAAATGCAGCCGCTAGAGAAAAAGATATAAAAATAACAGGAGAAGATACTAAAGAAGGGCTTATTGCAATAGTTAGTGTAAAAGTTCCTGAACCACAATTTGAAGGACAAACTAAAGGTAAATTAGGTAGTTCTTATGTTCGTGGTATAGTAAATAAAATTACAAACGATGCTTTAACTAAATTCTTTGAAGAAAATCCAAACGATGCTCGTGCTATTATGAATAAAGCTTTAATGGCTGCAAGAGGTCGTGAAGCAGCAAAAAAAGCAAGAGAATTAACTCGTAAAAAAGAAAGCATAAGTGTAGGGACTTTACCTGGAAAATTAGCTGATTGTTCTTCAAAAGACCCTGAAATTAGAGAAATATATTTAGTAGAGGGTGATAGTGCGGGTGGTTCTGCTAAACAAGGAAGAAATAGGGAATTTCAAGCGATTTTACCTTTAAAAGGAAAAATCTTAAATGTTGAAAAATCACACCTTGATAAAATCTTAAAATCTGATGAAATTAAAAATATGATTACAGCATTTGGTTGTGGAATAGGCGATGATTTTGATATAGAAAAATTAAGATACCATAAAATTATCATTATGACAGATGCTGATGTTGATGGTTCTCATATTCAAACTCTAATTCTTACATTTTTCTTTAGATTTATGCAAGAATTAATTAGAAATGGACATGTATATTTAGCTCAACCACCATTATATCGCTATAAAAAAGGTCAAAGAAAAGAAATATATTTAAAAGATGAAAAAGCTTTAAATGATTATTTGATTGAAACTGGAGTTGAGAATTTAGAATTTAGTGGAATTGGGACAAATGATTTAAAAGATTTCTTAAAAGTTGTAGCAGCTTATAGAAGTATTTTAAATGAGCTTAAAAAACGCTTTAATGTGATTGAATTAATTAGACATTATGTTGAAAATCCTGATATTTTAGCTCTTAATATGCAAGAGATTTTTAAAGTATCAAAAGAATTTTTAGAAGCAAAAGGATTTAATATATTAAATCATTATCTTAGTGAAGATGAGATTAAAATCTATGTTCAAACTCAAAATGGTTTAGAAGAAATAGTTGTAAATAATGATTTATTTTATAGTCCATATTTTGAAGAAGCTTCTTATATTTATAAAAAAATTGAAGAAAGAAATATTTTTAATGATAAAGATTTCTTAGAAGTTCTTGATGAAGTTGAAAAAAATGCTAAAAAAGGAACTTATATTCAGCGTTATAAAGGTCTTGGTGAGATGAACCCAGAACAATTATGGGAAACTACAATGGACCCTGAAAATCGCCGTTTAATTCAAATTAGTGTTGATGATTTTGATAGGGCTAGTGGAGTGTTTAATTTATTTATGGGAGATGAAGTTGAACCTCGCCGTGAATATATTCAAGCACACGCTAAAGATGTAAAACACTTAGATATATGACAATTAGTAAAAAAATTGAAAGAAAAAATAGGCAAGATGCAGCTATTAAGCTCATTATGCCTTTATTACTATTAGTTTTTGCTTTTGTATATTTGCAAGAATTTAACGAAATAGTTTTTAAACCATTAGATATATTAGTAATTTTATGTTTTATATTTTTGTATTTTTATTATTTTGTTTTTGTAATTTATAAATCAGTAAAGCATAATGTAATTGATGAAAAAACTGGGACTTTATTACAAAGTGAATTTACAAAATATCTAAATAATGATGATTTTATAGTGTTTTTTACAATTTCTAATATAAACGAAATTAAATTAATGCTAGGGTTTAATAAAAGTGATAGATTATTGAAAAAATTAATTGATAAATTCTATGCGTGGGATGAAAATCTAATAATAGGTAGGATTACTACTGCTGATTTTATGATTTTAAGTAGTTCAAAGCATAAAACCTTGCAACACGAAATTAAAAAAATATTTTTAGAAATTAAAAGAGAAAGAATAGATGGAGTTGATTTTAAGTGCTATTATTCTATTATAAAATCAAGTATTAATTTTAATAAACTTTATTTAGAAGCACAAAATAGATTAAAAGATGATGTAGATGTAGCTACTGAAAATATCATTACTAATAGTGTTGTAAGCTCTATAAATAAGAGTGATTTTTTCTTAAAAATCCAAAGGCTAGAAGGCGAAGAAGAAATATATTATTTAAATTATAGGATTAATTCAGATTATCCAGAGAAAATATCTCAAGCAAAATTAGAAGAAATAATTATTAAAAATAATTTAGAATTTAATTATTATAAAAATCTTTTAGAACTTTTAGCGAAAGAATATCATTTTGATAATAGGATTATTATTAAAATATCTCCTGATTTTTTAAGGAATTTAAATTTCTTATTTTATTTAGGAGAATATTTTATTAAGCACCCTAATACAAATGGGAAAATTATTTTTGAATTTTTTGAAAATGATGTTTATTATGATATGCCAAGATTTGAAGAAATAATAAAAGAATATAGAGAAATTAATATCAATTTTGCCCTAAATCGTATAGGTTCGCCTAGTTCTTTAGAATATTTAAAACGATTAGAATTTGAATTTGGTATTTTTGATATTGAGTTTAATAAAAATGTAAAAAATGAAAAATATTTTATAATTTATGAAAATTTATTTAATTTATGTAAAAGCCTAAATATCAAAACTATTATGAGATTTATTGATAATAAAAATCTACTTGATTTAACAAAAGATATTAAATTTGATTATTATCAAGGCTTTTTATTTTATAAGGACAAAAATCTTAAGGAGATGAAATGAAAGAAAAATTAAAATACGGACAAAAAGAAATAAAAAAAATTAAAGGTAAAAAATTAGAGCGTTGGGAAAATAAGCAAAAAAATGATTATGTTATTAAAATAACTCTACCTGAATTTGCTTGTCTTTGCCCAAGAAGTGGTTATCCTGATTTTGCAACATTATATTTAGAATATATACCTAATAAATGGGTAGTTGAACTTAAAGCAATTAAACTTTATGTTAATTCATTTTATAACAAAAACATAAGCCACGAAGATAGTATAAATAAGATTTATAATACTCTTAAAAAGCGTTTAAAACCAAAATATATCAAATTAGTTGGAGATTTTAATCCTCGTGGTAATGTTCATACGGTGATTGAGTGTTGCTCTGATACGGAAATTAAAAAAGAAAAGAAAAAAGATAAAAAGGATAAATAATGATTAGTCCAGAGCTTGTTTTACATATTTTTAAGGCTGCTTCAATTTCAAGATGGAATGATTTTCCTAGAATTTGTAATTTAGTTGAACTTGATAAACAAGCTCATAAGGCTATTATTGCTTATTTTTTAGCAAAAAGTGAAAAAGACATTGATATGAGATTTTTACTTGATGCTATTGTTGTTGAGTTTATTTCTCGTGTAATAGTTACTGATATTCGTCCTGATGTATTAAATGAAATCAAAAAAACAAAACAAAAAGAATTAGATGAATGGATACAAAAACAATTTAGTTTAATCAATAAAAACGATGATTTTTTAAAAATTTTTAATGATTATTATAATGATAAAACTCACGAAAAAGAAAAATTTATTTTAAAAGCAGCAGGGTATTTATCAACTAGATATGAGTTTTCATTCATATATCCAAATGTTAGTAATTATGAAGAAATCAAAGCTAAATTAGATGAAGAATTAGAAGATTATTTAGAAATTTTAGCAGTTCAAAAAATATCATTAAATCAAAAATTAGCTAAGGTAATTGATTTAAGTGGTCGTTTAAGATTTCAAAAGCGTTGGGCTCAAACTCCTAGAATTCCTGAAACAAGTGTTTTAGGACATATGTTAGTAGTAGCTGTTTTAAGCTATTTTTATTGTCTTAAAATAAAAGCTTGTGATACTAGATTTATTAGCAACTTCTTTTGTGCGATTTTTCACGATTTACCAGAAAGTCTTACAAGAGATATTATTACACCTGTTAAATACGGAATTGATGGGCTTAGTGAGATAATAAGTGATTATGAACTTAAATTAATTGATGAAAAGATTTTACCTTTTGTGCCTAATAATATAAGAGCTGAATTTGCTTATCTTTTAGGAATTTATAATGAAGATGGTAAGATTAAAAAAGATGAATTTAAAAATAGAATAAATAAAGAAAATGTAAAAATTATTCAAAATCCAAACGATTATAATGAAGATTGTTTTAATACAATTGATGGAAAAATGCTTAAAGCTTGTGATAAAACTGGAGCTTTTTTAGAAGCAATTATTTCTAATTATTACGGCGTTAAATCTAAGGATTTAAAAAATGGTTATTCAAAGATTTTAAATGATTTTAAAGAAAATCCTAAAATTGGTGAAGTAAATTTTTATGAAATGTTAAAAGAATTTGAAGAGTTTTTTACAAACCCAAGCCAAGAGACTTGCGGCACACACTCATAAAAAGTGCTCTGCTATGTTCCCATCCTGAAGCTCTGCTTTTTACAAACATTGCACAAGGCTTGACTTGAGAAAACGCATTTTAAGATAAAATGACTTAATAGAGGGTAAATGAAATTAGATTTAATTTATATTTTTTTAGCGAATTTAAGAATTACTTTTATAGGAGTTAATAATTCTTTTGATTTAAGAGCTAAATTAATTTCTTGTATTGCAGGAGTTGTTAAAGATGAAAGACAAGATTTAAAGCGAAAAATAGAACAACTCTCAAAAGAAATCTATAAAAAAGAAATTAAAAGAAGAATATTTTTAGCGACCATTTATCAATATATAAAATATATTAAACAAGATACAATGGGAGTTGATAATATACTTAAAGGAATTAAAAAATTAACTAAACAAAATCCAAAACTAAAGCGAAAAATTAATTTCGTTCAACTTGATAGATTAGTATTGAAAAAATCAATTAAAGAAGGCGAAGAAGAAATTGAAGATTTCGCACAAATTAGGGTTTTAGAATTTTTAAAAAACGAAGTTATTTGATTGGTTATTAAAATTATATACAATAAAAAAAACTGATAGGAAAAAGTATGGCTAAATTTATATTTGTAACAGGTGGAGTTTTAAGCTCACTTGGTAAAGGAATTGCAGCAGCTAGCATTGCAAGTTTATTAAAACAAAGTGGATTAAAGGTAAGTATTTTAAAGGCTGACCCTTATATAAATATTGACCCAGGAACTATGAGCCCACTTGAACACGGAGAAGTTTTTGTTACAAAAGATGGTGCAGAAACTGACCTTGATTTAGGACATTATGAAAGATTTTTAGATGAAGATTTAACTCATCTTAATAACTTTACTACAGGAAAAGTATATCAAAGCGTAATTGAAAAAGAACGCCGTGGAGAATATCTAGGTAAAACTATTCAAGTAATTCCACACATTGTAGGCGAAATTGCTAGTAGAATGGAAGCAGCAGCTTTAAATCAAGATGTTTTAGTAGTAGAAATTGGTGGAACGGTTGGAGATATTGAAGGCTTACCATTTCTTGAAGCAATTCGTTCTTTAGGACTTAAATACGGAAAAAATAATGTATTTTACGCACATTTAACTCTTGTTCCTTTTATAAAAGTAGCAGGAGAATTAAAAACTAAACCAACCCAACATTCAGTTGGAGAATTAAGAAGAATAGGTATTAGTCCTGATATGATAATAGCTCGTAGTGAAATCCCACTAGGCGATGAAATAAAAGAAAAAATTGCAAAGAGTTGTGGTGTAGAAATTGATTGTGTAATAGAAAGTATTGATGCAAAAAGCATATATCAAATTCCACTTAAATTTTTAGAGCAAAATATACTTTTACCTATTGCAAAACATTTAAATCTAAAGCTAAAAACTCCTAATTTAAAAGAGTATGAAGCATTAACAGAAAAAATAATTAATCCAAGCAAAAAAGTTAAAATTGCTTTCGTAGGAAAATATATAGATTTAAAAGAAAGTTATAAATCTTTAACAGAAGCACTAATTCACGCAGGTGCAAATCTTGATACAAAAGTAGAGATTAATTGGATAGATAGCGAAGAATTAAAAGATGAAAATGATTTAGCTGGAAATGATGGAATACTTGTAGCTGGTGGATTTGGACAGCGTGGTGTTGAAGGTAAAATCAAGGCTATTAAATATGCTCGTGAAAATAATATTCCATTTTTAGGAATTTGTCTTGGAATGCAGCTTAGTTTAATTGAATTTGCTAGAAATGTTATAAAACTTGATGATGCTAACTCAACTGAATTTGATGAGAATACTAAAAATCCTATTGTTTATTTAATTGATGAATTTATTAATCAATCAGGTTCAAAAGAAATCAGAACAATAAAAACTCCATTAGGTGGGACTTTAAGACTTGGCGAATATGTTTGTAATATAAAAGAAGGCACACTTTTAAGTAAATTATATAATTCTAAAGTAGCTTATGAAAGACATCGCCATCGCTATGAAGCTAACTCAAAATATCGTGATTTATACGAGCAAAATGGACTTATTATTAGTGGGGAATCAAATGGACTTATTGAAGCTATTGAAAATACAAATAATGATTTCTTCGTAGCCGTTCAATATCATCCTGAATTTACTTCAAGGCTAACTAAAGCAAATCCTGTCATCTTAGGCTTTATTAGACAATGCTTGCACTAAATAAAACTAAAATTAAGCAGGTTTTAGAAGATAGATTTAAAAACGATTTTCATAAAAGCCTTAGCACTATTCCAAAACCTCATACCTTTAAGGATATGAATAAAGCAGCAATTAGAATAGCTAAGGCAATAAAAAATAAAGAAAAAATAGCAGTAGTAGGAGATTATGATGTAGATGGCATAGTATCTTCTACTATTATGAGTGAATTTTTTGCTAATTTAGGTGTAGAAATAATTGTTAAAATTCCAAATCGTTTTAGCGATGGATACGGAATTAGCGAAGATATAGTGAGTAATTTAGACGCTAGTCTAATAATCACGGTTGATAATGGAATAGTAGCGTATGAAGCTGCAAATAAATGTAAAGAATTAGGTATAGATTTAATAATAAGCGATCATCACACCCCAGGAGATACTTTACCAAATGCTTATGCTGTAATTAATCCAAAAAGAGATGATTGTGAGTTTTCTAAGCATATTAATTGTGAGATTTGCGGGGCACAAGTAGCTTGGTGGCTATGTGGGGCTATTAAAAAAGAATTAGATATAGAATACAATATGGCTAGTTTTTTAGATTTATTGTGTATTGCAATTGTTGCTGATATGATGAATTTAAATGATTTAAATCATATATTAGTTCGTTATGGCTTAAAAGAGTTAAATAAATTAAATCGTCCTGCTTTTGTAGTTTTAAAAGAAAAATACAAAAAGAAATTCTTTGATTATGAGAGTATTCCGTTTTTAATAGCACCATTATTAAATGCTAGTGGAAGAATGGATGATGCTAGTATTTCTTATAAATTTTTAAGAGCAAAAAGCCTTAATGAAGCTAAGAATTTATTAGAAATAATAGAAAAATTAAACCAAGATAGAAAAGAACAAGAAAAGCAAAGTTTTTTAGAAAGCATAGAATTTGCAAACGAAAATGATAAAGTAATCATAGCTTATTCTAAGAATTGGCATAAGGGTATTTTAGGCATAGTTGCAGGTCGTTTAGCTAAACAATTTAATAAACCTAGTTTTGTTTTTAATATTGAAGATGACTTAGCAAAAGGAAGTGCTAGAAGCGTAGCAGAGCTTGATATTTTAGAGCTTTTATCAAATGTTAGCGATATTTTGACTAATTACGGTGGACATAAAGGAGCTGCTGGACTTGCTTTAAAGGTTGAACATTTAAAAGAATTTAAAACAAGGCTAAATAATTTAGAACTTAATTATAATGATATTGATTTTTGTGATACTACTAATACTTTAGGCGAGTTAGAATTTAGCGAAATTGATATGGAATTATTAGATATTTTAAGTGATTTTGAGCCTTTTGGGCAAGGTAATGAAAAGCCATTTTTTATAAGTAAAGGCGTAATTATTAAAAATCTAGTTTTATTAAACGAAAAGCACTTAAAATGCACTTTTACTCAAAATAATTTAACTTTTGAAGCGATTTGTTTTAATTGTGATTTTATCCCATTTGAAAATGAATGCGTCAATATTCATTATAGTTTGCAAAAAAATTATTTCAAACCTAGCCCTACAATTCAGCTAAATATTTCTAATATTTATATTTAATATTTTAAAATAACTTAATTTTATTTTATTGTTTTAAAAAAGGTTTAAAATGAAAAAATCAATAATTTTAATAAATATATTATTTTTTACCAGCTTTTGCTGATGGTTTTATAAACTTACCAAAAGGAGAAGATATTAGTAATAATAATGCTGATATTACAGGAACTAGTGAAGCTTTAAATAAGTCTAGAGCTTTAATAATTAATAATAATTTAAATATAACATTGAAAAATAATGCAAAAAATAATGCAATTGTTTATACCCCAATTACTTTTAATAATGCTACATTTGTAACAAATAGTTTCTTAAATAAAGATTATCACTTACATTTTTATGACAAAATAACTTTAAATAGTGGTAATTTTATAGATTATGGTTCTACTTTTATTGGAAAAGGTGGAATAATCATTAAACCTTTTCAAGAGATTGATAACGAATATGCTATTGAATTACAAGGTGGAAAAGCAAAATTATATAATTCATATTTAGAAAATGGTCAAGCAACTCCAGGTGGTTATGGAGGATATAAAGCAGCTTCGGCTATTAATATTAAAAAAGGAGAATTACATTTAATTAGTAGTACTATTAAGGCTAATAAACAAGGAGATAGTTTTTCTGCTCCACTTACTAGTGTTACTTTTGGATATGATAAGTCAAAAATTACTCTTACTTCAACAAATATAATCAGCAATTCTAGTGCAGGTGCAATTTCATCAAATGATGAAGTTATAATTGATGATACTATTTTTGATACGGAATGGGCTAATATTTCTAATAAACCAATTAATAATGGAACACATATTATAGGGACAATTAATTCAAAAAATTTAACAATTAAAGGAATTACTAATAAAGATTTTATAGCCTTAAATAATATAAATTTATTAAAAAATACTTATAATGATCCAAATACTAAAAATGATACACCTTTTAATACTTGGATATATACTACTGCTTCAAATATTGAAAATAGTGAAAATATTAATATAGATAAAGTTTATTTAATAGGTAATTTATCTTCAAATATAAAAGCTTTAGGAAATAAGAAATTTGATATAAATAATTCTTTTATTACAGGTAATATTATAAATGGTAAAGAAATTGATATATTAAATTCTAAAGGTGTTACAGATATTAAAATAAGTAATTCTTTAATAGGTGGAAAAGTTACTAATGAGTATGGTGGTATATATACTACTAAGTCATATTTGAATAATTATTTAGAAGCAAAAGGTTTAAATAATAATTTAACTGATTTTGATTCATCAGTATTTAAAAATGGTTTTAAAGCTAAAGATATCAATTTAACTAATTCAACTTTGTTAAATTCTATAAATAATTATGAAGGTAATTCATTTGTTTTAAATGGAGCTAAATTAGGTGAAAAATATGATAATAAGGCAAATGTAATTATTAATAATGGTTATTTAAAAGCTACAAATTCTTTAATAAATATGGGTATTAAAAGTTCAAATAATATTAATATTGAATTAGTAGGGACTACTTTAATAGGTAATACTTATGATTTAAATAATAATAAAAAAATTATTAATAATCTTACAGCTAATAATTCAAGAATATTAGGTGCATTTAGTGTAAATAATTTAAATGTTAGTAATTCTACTTTTTATTTAAGTAACAATAATTATGATGGAGCAATTATTTCAAAAATTAGTACAAGTGGGATTGATAATAATTTTGGTATCTTAACAGCTTTAACTAAAGATAGTAATGGAACTTATAAAGTTAATAATTTAAATTCTAATTTACCTTTAGCTATTTTAAAAGTTGGAAATGGTAATGCGAATATTAATAGCTTTATTAAAGATTTGAAATTTTATTCAGGTATTAGTGAATTTGCTTTAGCTAATAGTTATTTGAGTAAAAAGGAAATAATAAATGGTAATGATAGATATTTAGTATATGCTTTAACAAATAATAAAAATATGAATTTTGATGATTTAGAATTTAATTCAAAGAAATTAGATATATCAGCTATTAATAATTTAATTACTGATACATCTAAAATTAATGAATATGCAGATATTAAAGATACTATAAAAACTAGTGTAGAAGCTAATCAATTATCAAATGAAACAACTAATAAAGATAAAAGTCAAAATAATATTGGAATTTTAGTAGCTAATTTTGACAATAAAAGCATTCCTTGGATAGATTTAAAACCTGCAAATCCTATTAAGCCAACAACCCCGCCAAATATTGAAGATACTAAACCAAGTGAGCCAGAAATAAAACCTGATATTAAGCCAGAAGTTACACCAGAAACTCCTATAAATCCTAATGAAAATATTAAACCTAATCCTAACGAAGAAGCAAAACCTGAAATCAAACCAAGCATTCCTTGGATAGATTTAAAACCTGCAAATCCTATTAAACCAAGTGAGCCTAAGACTGATGAAGAAAAATTTGAAATAGCATTAGAAGAACAAAAAGAAGCTATCAAATTAATGGTAACAGATAAAAATGAAAAAGCTTTAGAATCAGCTAAATTAATGACTTCGCAATTTTATTTTTCTCAAGTGTTTGAATACAATAACCTTAATAAGCGTTTAGGAGAATTAAGAAGTTTTACTAATAACAATGCAGGAATTTGGATTCGTGGATATATAAATAAAGGTAGTAAAAAAATACTTCTATAAAAGCCAATGAAATACAATTAGGTGCTGACAAAATCATAAATAATAATGATTTTGATACTTATGCAGGAATTATGCTAAATATCGGTAAAACAACTACTGATAATACTACTAATTCAAAAATTAATAATTATGGTTTTGGAGTGTATGTTAGTAATGTTTATAATAATGGATTTTTCTTAGATGCTACTCTTAAAACAAATCATTATAAAAGCGAGTTTAAAAACGATACATTTTTAGGCAATTCTACAAGTAAAGGAACAGGTATAATAGCAAGTGCTGAATTAGGTTATAGATTTGGTGATGAATTTTATTTAGAGCCTAGCGTAGAATTGATTGCAAATTATATCCCAAAAACTGATATTAAAGGTGAAAAAGTAATTCAATTTGGCAATTTATCTCAAGTATCAAATGTCAATATTACATCTTCTTCAAAAGTTTTAATGGTATCAAAAGCAGTAGTTTATACTGGAGTAGATATTAATAATACAACATTAAGAGCTGGAATTGGTGGAATATTTGATTTAACTAATAATCCTGATTTTTTAGTTAGTGATGGGATTAGCTCTTTTGCTTTTAGTGGAGCGAAGAAAGATAAAAGAGGTTTTGCAAGTATAGGACTTAATAAAAATATTAGTAAAAAATTAGGATTAAATATAGAAGCTGAAAAGACTTTTAGTGGGAATTTAAATATTGATTATAATATTAATGCAAGTATTAGATTTGAGTTTTAAACATTGAATTTTCTTATTTTAAATTCTAATTTATAGGATTTAAAATAAGGTTTTCAAATATTATTAGCTTTTAAGTAATTTCATAAAAATAAATATACTCACAAACTTAGTATAAATAATAAATTTATTAAAGAATTTAATATGACTTTGGTTATTCAAATATAGTTTTATTTCTTCCTGTTTGTTTAGCTTTATAAAGTCTATTATCAGCAGTTTCAAACGCTCCAAATTTAGAGTTTGTAACCAAACTAACACCTATACTAATAGTTAGTTTTATTTCGTGATTTTTAGCCTTAAAAGTATGATTTTGCACTTCGTTTCTAAGGTTTTCAAGTAAGCTAACACACTTATAAAAATCATATTCTTTAAAAATTAAAACAAATTCTTCTCCACCATAACGATAAGTTTTTGAATATTGTTTCAAAATACTTGCAAGACTTCTTAAAATAATATCTCCTACATCATGCCCGTAAGTATCATTAATCTTTTTAAAAAAATCTATATCAACTACAGCAATTACATCTTTATTTTTTACTTCAGTAGTGTCATAAGCTCTTCTATTATAAACATTAGTTAGTGAATCATAAAACGCTAGTTTATATCCTTGATAACCAATAGCAGCTAAGAATATAAATGAGCCTAATTCAAAATAACTTAAATTATAAAATTGAAGGCTATTGTAGAATATAAATTGAAAATAGGCTGCAATATATGCACCTTGCAAGAAACATTCAAAATTTTTAATTTTTCTAAGAATTACAACATAAATCATTAAAACTAAAAATAAGCAAAAAGAAAAATCTGAATAAACATAAGTAAGATTTATAAAGTTTAAATTATGTAAATACGATATAAACTGGTAATCTTTAATAAATATACCAATTAAGATATAAAATAATACTACTAAATAAGCAGGAATTAATCTTTTTGTAGAAAGATAATCTTTTTTAAGCGTTAATAATATTGCAAATACAATCGGTGAAAATAGTGAAATATATGCGTGGGCTTGTTGAAAATCCATAAAAATAAATAATATCCTACTAGCTAAAAATAACAATGTTATAAAAGTGATATTTAGTTTTTTAAAATATATTGAACCTAAAAATACTAAAAGTTCAAAACCAAGTGTTGCTGCAGGAAGTGGATAGATTAATTCTAATAGAAGTGATTGCTTCATAATTTACCTTTATATTTAGTTACTGATTATACTAATATATCGGTAATTAAATTTATATTTTAATATGTTTTTAAAGTTTAACCCTATTTATAAAATAGGGTTTGTGAATTTATAAAGAAAGTTCTTTTAAAAATTCATCTTTTAAATAAATTTTCATATCTTCAAAATTAATAATAATTTGATTTTTAAAATCCTTTGATAAGAATACAAAACCATTACTACTAATATAGAATTTGTCTAATTCTATATTTTTATCAAGATTTTTTGAATTAAAATACACCTTAAAAGTATCAAAATCTTTTATAATATCTTTTAATAAATATTCCTTTTTTGTGTTTTCGTTATATGTTTTTATTTCTATTTTTGAATTGGTTTTATTATCTATATTTTGTGAAGTTTGTTTCATATAAGATATGATATTGTTGATTTGAAAATAACTTGAGTAATTAGAATTTGATTTGTAGTTTTTAAAATCATCTTCCATTGATTTTTTGATTTCATTTAAAGCTTTTATATGTTGTTTATTGATTGCATCAAAACTTTTAAAAAAATCATCAAACGGGTCATAGAATTTATTTTCTAAAGCATCAATTCTTTGTTTTAGAATTTCATTTTCTTGTTTTAATTTTTCAATTTCACTGATTGAACTAGCATTTAATGCACCTATACAAAATAAAGAAATTAATATCTTTTTCATATTTTCTCCTTCAATAAAATTTATAAAATATTTTATATTTATATTTATAACAAAGTTTTAGAATAAAATTTTTGTTTAATGAATTTATTTTGTATGTAAATAATTTTAATTTTATTATAAGTTTAATGTTCCACGTGAAACATTAAAATAATCTAATGATAAAAAGTTTCACGTGAAACATTATTTTTTCTTTTCATTGATTATGATAAAAATCATTCCAATAATTCCACCAATACAAACAACACCCATAAATAAATATTGAAATATATCTAATCCATTCATTTAATTGCTCCTAAAAATTCATTTTCTATATCATAATTAAAAAAATCATAATCTTGATTTTTATAAGTAAATTTTAATCTTGCAGAATGAAGACAAAGCCTACTTGCGCCACAAAGTTCTTTTATATTTGATATTTTCTTATCTAAAATATCTCTTGCTTGTTTGTTAGTAAGTCCATACAAATTATCCCCTGCAATTTTATTTCCTACATAATGCAAATGCACCCTTAATTGATGTTGTCTTCCTGTTAGTGGAATTGCTTTTAAAAGTGTATATTTAGGATAATTTTTGATAACTATAAATTCAGATTGTGAAATTTTGCCATCTATACAAACTTGCATTTTATTTTTTAAATCATCATCATTTTTAAGTCTTGCACTAACACAAAAATCATTTTTAATATTACCACATACTAATGCTAAATATTCTTTGTGTATTTTTTGTTTTGCAAAAAGTTCTTTTAATTCTTTATTGGCAGTTTTTGTTTTAGCTACCATTATAAGACCACTTGTAGCAGCGTCAAGTCTATGAGCTACACTTGCATTTTCTCCATATTTTTGCCAAATTTCATCATTTAAAGAATACTCACAATTTCTTCCATTAGGATGTGATAAAACTCCGCTTGGTTTATTAAAAATTGCAAAATATTCATTTTCAAAAATTGGTTTTAAATTATTGCTAACGCATTCATAAATTAGTAAATAATATTCTCCATAAATAATAGAATTCTTTTTACATATTTCAATATCAGTTAAATTTATTTCTTCTATATTTAAAGTATTTTCTAGCTTTTTACTAACATTGTTTTTAAAAATAATAACACGATTTTTATCACAAAATCTTTGTGCTTTTTTCAAATCGTAGTTTAAATTTTGCATAACTAATTGATAAGCTTTTTTATTTTCTGTAGTAAAAAATTTTTTATATAAATATCCCACTCTTTTTAACCTTTATTATATATCTACTTATTATAATACATTCTTTTTTAAAATTCACAAAGGAAAAATAATCAATCATGAAGGTAGTAAAAAGAACAGGTAGAGTAGAAGAATTAGACATATCTAAGATTAAAAAATATACAACTTTAGCAACTGAAGGGCTTGATAATGTAAGCCAAAGTGAGCTAGAAGTTGATGCTAAAATACAATTTAGAGATATGATAACTTCTGAAGAAATACAAAATACTTTAATAAAAACAGCAGTTGATAAAATAGATATAGATAGACCTAATTGGACTTTTGTAGCTGCGAGATTATTTTTATATGATTTATATCACAAAGTTAATCCACAAAAAGAATATGTGCATTTAAGAGAATATTTTGAGCGCGGAGAAAAAGCAGGAAGATTATTTTTAGGTCTTAAAGAAAAATATGACTTAGATGATTTAAATTCTTATATCAAACCTGAAAGAGATTTACAATTTACTTATTTAGGTATTAAAACCCTTTATGATAGATATTTAATTAAAGATAGCAAAGGTAATCCTATTGAATTACCACAACATATGTTTATGGCAATAGCTATGTTTTTAGCTCAAAACGAATTAAATAGGCAAGAATGGGCTAAGAAATTCTATGATTTAATAAGCAAATTTGAAGTTATGTGTGCAACTCCAACTTTAAGTAACGCAAGAACAACAAGACACCAATTAAGTTCGTGTTATATCGGCTCAACCCCTGATAATATAGAAGGTATTTTTGATTCTTATAAAGAAATGGCTTTATTATCTAAATTTGGCGGTGGAATAGGCTGGGATTGGAGTAAGGTTCGTGCTATGGGTGGTAGTATAGACGGACATAAAAATGCAGCTGGTGGAATTATTCCATTTTTAAAAATCACAAATGACATTGCTGTAGCGGTTGATCAATTAGGCACAAGAAAAGGTGCAATATCTGTTTATATTGAGCCTTGGCATATGGATGTTTGTGATTTTATTGACCTTAGAAAAAATAGCGGAGAAGAAAGAAGAAGAGCTCACGAATTATTCCCTGCTTTATGGATAAATGATTTATTTATGAAAAGAATTGCTGAAAATGGAAAATGGACTTTATTTGATCCATTTGATACTCCACAACTTTGTGATTTATACGGAAAAGAATTTGAATTAGAGTATGAAAGACTTGAAAAAGATGAAAATATAGTAAAAGAAGTAATGGATGCAAAAGAGCTTTGGAAAAAGATTTTAACAAATTATTTTGAAAGTGGAATGCCGTTTTTATGCTTTAAAGATAATGCTAATAAAGCTAATCCAAATTCTCATTCAGGTCTTATTAGAAGTTCTAATTTATGCACAGAAATTTTTCAAAATACAGACCCAAATCATTATAAAATAAAAGCTACTTTTGAAGATGGTAGTATAAAGATTTATGAAGAAAATGATATTTTAACTCTTGATAATTCACAAGTAAAAACTGCAAAAAAATTAAGTAGCCTTGATACTTTAAATGGTAAAAAAGTTTATATAGTAGAAAAAGAATATGATGAAGGAAGAACCGCAGTTTGTAATCTAGCTAGTATAAATTTAAGTAAAATTAATAGTATAGAAGATATTAAAAGAGTAGTTCCAATAGCAATTAGAATGCTTGATAATGTAATTGAACTTAATTTTTATCCACATGCAAAAGTAAAAAACACTAACCTTAAATCTCGTGCAATAGGTTTAGGTGTTATGGGTGAATCACAAATGTTAGCAGAAAAAGGAATAATGTTTGGGACTAACGACCACTTTGAATTAATTGATAAAATTATGGAAAATATATCTTATGAAGCTATAAGTGCAAGTAGTGATTTAGCAGTTGAAAAAGGTGTATATCCTGAATATGAAGGAAGTAATTGGAGTAAGGGAATTTTCCCTATTGATGTCGCTAACGATAATGCAAAAATGCTAACACTAGGAGATAATTTATTTAATCAATCAAATTGTGATTGGAATAATTTAAGAAAGAAAGTTAGCAAACAAGGTATGAGAAATGGCTATTTAATGGCAATAGCTCCAACTTCTAGTATATCAATTCTAGTTGGAACTACTCAAACAATTGAACCTGTGTATAAAAGAAAATGGTTTGAACAAAACTTAAGTGGAATGATACCTAATGTTGTACCAAATCTAAGTCTTGATACCTGGCAATATTATGTTACAGCTTATGAGCTTGACCAAAGAGATTTAGTTCGTGCTGCTGCAATTCGCCAAAAATGGATAGACCAAGGACAAAGCTTAAATATATTTGTTAGTCTTGACAAAGCAAGTGGTGGGTATTTAAATAGTATTTACACATTAGCTCACTCACTAGGACTTAAATCTTGTTATTATCTAAGAAGTGAAAGTCCAGCAAGCGAACATCTGGATAATAAACCTGTTGATAGAAGCATTGAATGCGAAGGTTGTCAATGAAAATAAGTGTTTGCATTATCGCTAAAAATGAAGAAAAAAATTAAAGCGTTGTTTAAATGCTTTAGCAGATTTTGATGAAATTGTGTTAGTAGATAATGAAAGCACTGATAACAGCGTTGGTATTGCAAAAGAATTTAAAAATGTAAAAGTTTTTAGCTCACCTTTTATAGGGTTTGGCAAATTAAAACAATTTGCTGTAAATTTAGCTAGTAATGACTGGGTCTTTTGTATTGATGCTGATGAAGTAATAGATTTTAATAGTTTAGAGCTTTTAAAAAATCTTGATTTTAGCGATATTACAAAAATCTATGCAAAATAAATAGAAAAAATTATTATAAAAACGAATGGATAAAAACTTGTGGGTTTTATCCTGATTATATAGTTAGGATTTTTAATAAAACTCATACTAATTATGATGACGCTAATGTTCATGAAAGCGTTAGTATTAAAGATAATTCTAAGTTAATTAAAACAAATATTCATATTCATCACTATTCATTTTATAATCTTTTACAATTTATAAATAAGCTAGATAAATATACAGAAATTTATGCGAATACGACTAATAAAAAGCCTAATTCTTTCTCGTGCTTTTCTCACGGAATATTTTCATTTTTTAAATTTTATATATTAAAAAAAGGTTTTTTAGATGGTTTTAAAGGTTTCGTTATTAGTGTTTATGGTGGATTAAATTCTTTTTATAAATATGCAAAAGCTTATGAAAAAAATTTAAAAGATTTCAATCTACACTTATTCGGAAGTGATGATAATATTAAAGAATGTCTAATAAGTTTATATAAAAGCAAGATTTTACCTAATAAAATCTTTATATATTCAGATAACTTAAATTTACAAAAATATTCAATAACAAATGTAGAGATTTGTGGTAAAAAAGAATTTACAAAATTAAACGACTATGATATTTTTATACAAGCAAAAAAATTAGATAAAAATGAATTAAAAAATATTAATGCTAAAAATATTCACAACTATTAAATATTTACAAAGAAAAAATTAATATATTATATAAAATTTATTTAAATGAAAAAATGAAAAAAAGTATTTTTTATGTTAAGTGCTACATTATTTTTGGTAGCTTGTGGTGGAGATAATTCTAAAGATATAGTTAAAAATTTTATTGAAAGTGCTTATAATGGTAAAGTTGAAAAATATGATGAAATATTTAGATATCCCAGATAATCAAAAAGAAACTGCTAAAGGTAAATTATCTATGATGGTTTTAATGGCAGTTGAAGCCACAAATAAAAAAGTTAGTATAGGCAGTATTGCTATTATTGATATAACTAAAAATAATGAAAACGCAAATGTTATATAAAAATATCATTTAAAGATAAAAGTGAAACAAATGAAAATGTAAGATTATACAAAAAGATAAAAGAAGGTATGTAAAAATGTAAATTTTAATTTTTTTTAAAATAATAAATAAAGTTCCACGTGAAACAAAATTAATTAAAATTTTTAAGTGTTATTAACTTAGGATAAAATACTATTTTTATTTAAGGAGTATAAAATGAAAAAAGTATTAATTTCAAGTATTTTGGCACTTAGTTTAAATTCTGCTGGGTTTTTAATGATAGATAAAGATAAAACCGCATATTTTACAATTAACGACCATAAAGATAAAGTTGAGTTTGTTAGCGGTATGAATATAATGCAAGATAATGTATGTTTTGCATGTAACGATACGATAACAAATAATATAGATTATGAGGCTTCAAAATCAATTGGGGTTAAATATGATAGTATTAGTATCAGTACAAGCGATGATAATTTTAAGATTAGATATTTATCTGGAAATAATAAAGAAGAACTTAATTTAAATGAATTTTTTGCTCAAAGCTTAACTCATTTTGGAACTTTAGAAATATTAGAAGATGTAATATTTGCTAAGAATGATTTAACGAGTATAAGTTTTAGTTTAGTAGAAGACAATAAAGGTGCCCATCCTTTACATTTTAAAAAATATGCAATTTTAGATAAAACAGGTAAAATTATTTCATCAAACGAAGCTTTTCAAGATACAGATAAGTTAAAAGAAAAAATCACTAAAAAAATAAGAGATTTTCAAAATACAACTAAACATCCAGAAAAAGATAATAAATTTTTTAGTCCTTTAGAATTAAATAATTTTTATTTTGATAATTTAGGAATAGTATTTTCATATAGTCCTTATGAATTATTTTCATACGCTAGTGGATATATAAAAGTTCGTTTAACATATAAAGAAATAGAACCATTTTTAAAAGAAGAATTTAAAAAACTATTACAAGATAATAAAGTATTGTAAAAATTTATGATTTAATTTTTTCCGAATTTAAAATAAAATTCGGAAAAAATTATTATTCAATAAATTATATATAGTTTTAACAAGTATTAAAATTTTTATTAATTTTTTGAGATTTAATACTTTTTGCTTATATCAGCAAATAGGTTTTATACAAAATACTATTTTATTGATTATTAATTTTATTAGTGATTTTGTTTCATACTGAGTATTATTAATAATTTTCTAATTTTTGCTTTTTTACATATATTTTTCTATATATCTTATCAGAATGAGTAAAAATTTATAATTAGTATATTTTAAAATAAATTTAGTATTTTATAGTTCATAATTTTTATTTTTATCTTTTTAAAAAAGACAAAAAATATGAAAAAATTTATTTTTTCTTGACAAATAAACTTATATTAAATACACTTGCGAACCTATTTTAGTTTTTGTGATACTTATCACATGTTCTTTAATGGGTTGGCTTAAATGCCAACGAGTTCTTTTAAAAGGAAAAATTATGGAAAGAATTAGGTTAAAGTTAAAAGCTTATGACCATAGGGTTCTAGATCGTACAGTTGCGGCAATTGTTGAAGCCGTTAAGAGAACTGGTGCTGAAATTAGAGGTCCAGTGCCAATGCCTACAAAAATAAAGCGTTATACCGTTTTAAGATCTCCGCACATCAATAAAGATTCAAGAGAACAATTTGAAATGAGAATTCACGCTCGTATGATTGATATTTTGGCTGCTACTACTGACACCGTTGATAGCTTAACAAAGCTTGATTTGGCACCAGAAGTTAATGTTGAAGTTCGTGCAATGGGCAAGTAAGGATAGAGTATGGAATATATTGTTGAAAAAATCGGAATGAGTAGAACAATTAACACATCTAGCACTCCTGTAACATTACTTAAGTTAGTAAAAACAAAAGTTTGCGAACTTAAAGATGGTAAAGCTATCGTTGCTTACGCACAAGGTAAACATCAAAACAAGTGCATAGCAGGTCAGCAAAAAAAATACAGCCTAAGTGCAGAGTTTAACAAATTTGCTAGTTTAGAAGTAGCAAATAAAGAAGCAGGTGACATTGACACTACACCTTTAGCTGAAGCAAAAGTTTTAAAAGTAAGCTTTAATTCAAAAGGTAGAGGTTTTGCAGGTGTTATTAAAAGACACGGATTTGCAGGTGGTCCAGCAAGTCATGGTAGCCGTTTTCACAGACGCTCAGGTTCTATAGGTAACCGCGAGTGGCCAGGTCGTGTTCAAAAAGGACGCAAAATGGCGGGTCATTTTGGTAATGAATTAGTTACTGTTAAAAATGAAGTTGTTTCATTTGACGCTGAAAATGGTGTTTTAGTATTAAAAGGTAGCGTTGCAGGTTATAATGGTGCAATGGGTAAAGTAAGGATTGTAAAATGAAAGTATGCGTATTAAACGATAAATTTGAAAAAGCTAGCGAGCTTGATTTACCAGCAAGATACGCTGAAGTAAATCCTCATAACCTTTATTTATATGTAAAATCATATCAAGCTAGCATGAGAGCAAATACAGCTCATACTAAAGGTAGAAGTGATGTTAGCGGTGGTGGTAAAAAACCATGGAGACAAAAAGGTCGTGGCGGTGCTCGTGCAGGTTCAACTAGAACTAACGTATGGGTAGGTGGTGCAGTTGCATTTGGTCCAACAAATAATAGAAACTATTTTCAAAAAGTAAATAAAAAGCAAAAGAGATTAGCATTTGAAAGAGCTTTAGCTGATAAAGCAAATGCAAACGCAATATTTGCAGTAGATAATATAGTTATTGAAAGTGGTAAAACAAAAGATGCAAGAGCTATGATTAATAAAATAGGTGTTAAAGATGCTTTAATAGTTAAATCATTATTAGATGAAAAAACATTATTAGCATTTAGAAATCTTGCAAATTGTTATGTTGTTGATATTACTGAAGTAAATGCTTATTTATTAAGTATATTTAACTCAGTTATTATTGAAAAAGATGCTTTAGCATCAATTACGAAAGAGGGCTAAGATGGCTGATATCACAGATATAAAAAATATAGTTTATACAGAAAAAACTTTAGGCCTTCAAGAAAGTGGCGTAGTAGTTATTCAAGCTAGCCCTAAAATGACAAAAAATGGTCTAAAGCAAGTGTTAAGAGAATATTTTGGTATCGTTCCTTTAAAAATAAATTCATTAAGAATGGATGGAAAAGTTAAAAGATTTAGAGGAATTGAAGGCCAAAGAAGTGACTTTAAAAAGTTTTATGTAAAGCTACCTGAGGGTGCTAGTTTAGAGAATAAGGAAGGCTAAGATGGCTATTAAAACTTATAAACCATATACCCCAAGCAGAAGATATATTACAGGTGTAAGTAGCGATGATATTACAGCAAAAGCTAGTGTTCGCTCATTACTTGTAAAACTTCCAGCTGCAGCAGGTAGAAATAACAACGGAAGAATAACAAGTCGCCATAAAGAAGCAGGTGCTAAAAAACTATATCGTATCATTGATTTCAAAAGAAATAAATTTGGAATTGAAGGTCGTGTAGAAGCTATTGAGTATGACCCATACAGAAATTGCCGTATTGCATTAATTGCTTATAAAGATGGTGAAAAAAGATATATTATCCAACCTCGTGGTTTAGCAGTAAATGACATTGTTTGTTCAGCTGCTGAAGGTTTAGATATTAAACCAGGAAATGCTATGAAATTAAAATCAATTCCTGTAGGTACAATTATCCATAACCTTGAGTTAAAACCAGGTAAAGGTGGACAAATGATTCGTTCAGCAGGTTCTTTTGCTCAATTAATGGGTAAAGAAGAAAAATATGTAATCGTTCGCTTACAATCAGGTGAAATGAGAAGAGTATTAGCTGAATGTATGGCTAGTATTGGTGAAGTTGGTAATGAAGATTGGGCTAACGTTACAATCGGTAAAGCAGGACGCAATAGACATAGAGGTATTCGCCCACAAACTCGTGGTAGTGCAATGAACCCAGTAGATCACCCACATGGTGGTGGTGAGGGTAAAAAGAACTCAGGTCGTCACCCAGTTACACCTTGGGGTAAACCAACTAAAGGTGCTAAGACTCGCCGTAAAAAGGCTAGCGATAAGCTAATAATATCAAGAAGAAAAGGAAAATAAGATGGCTAGATCATTAAAAAAAGGTCCTTTTGTTGATTCTCATGTTATGAAAAAAGTTATCGCAGCAAAAAAAGCTAACGATAATAAACCAATTAAAACTTGGTCAAGAAGAAGCACTATAACTCCTGATATGATCGGTCTTACTTTTAACGTTCATAATGGTAAAAGCTTTATTCCAGTATATGTAACTGAAAATCACATAGGTTATAAATTAGGTGAATTTGCACCAACTCGCACATTTAAAGGCCACAAAGGTTCTGTGCAGAAGAAAATTGGAAAATAAGGGGTAGTAGATGAGTAAAGCATTAATTAAATTCATAAGACTATCACCAACTAAGGCAAGATTGTTAGCAAGAGAAGTTCAAGGAATGAATGCTGAATTAGCAATGGCTAGTTTAAAATTTATGCCAAATAAAGCAGCAAAATACATTTCTAATGCAATTTCAAGTGCTGTTGCAAATGGTGGATATGAGCCAAGTGAAGTTGTAGTAAGTTCATGCCGTGTTGATGCAGGTGCAGTTCTAAAAAGAATTAGACCAAGAGCAAGAGGTAGTGCAAGTCGCATTAGAAAACCAACTGCTCATATTATGGTTGAAGTAAGCAGAGCAAAAACTGAAAGTAAGGAAAGCTAAAATGGGACAAAAAGTAAATCCGATCGGTCTTAGACTAGGAATTAATAGAAATTGGGAATCAAGATGGTTTCCAGCTAAAGCTAGTTTAGCACAAAGCATAGGCGAAGATTATAAAATCCGTGCTTTTCTTAAAAAAGAGCTATACTATGCAGGCGTTAGTCAAATAATAATAGAAAGAACTGCTAAGAAATTAAGAGTTACTGTAGTTGCAGCTCGTCCTGGAATTATCATTGGTAAAAAAGGTAGTGATGTTGAAGTAATTAAAACAAAACTACAAAAAATTATCAATAAAGAAGTAAATCTTAATATTAAAGAAGAGCGTCGTGCTAATGCATCAGCTCAATTAGCAGCAGAAAGTGTTGCAACTCAACTTGAAAAGCGTGTTGCTTTCCGCCGTGCTATGAAAAAAGTTATTCAAAATGCACAAAAAGCAGGAGCAAAAGGTATTAAAGTTAGCGTTGCAGGTCGTTTAGGTGGTGCTGAAATGGCTAGAACAGAGTGGTATCTTGAAGGTCGTGTGCCTTTACATACTTTAAGAGCAAAAATTGATTATGGTTTTGCTGAAGCTCATACAACTTATGGAAACATAGGTATTAAAGTATGGATATTCAAAGGTGAGGTATTACATAAAGGTGTTCAAGCTGATAAAACTGAAGAGCCAGCAGCAAAGAAGACAAGAAGAACCAGAAGAGGTAAATAATTATGTTGATGCCAAAAAGAACAAAATTTAGAAAAATGATGAAAGGCCGCAATCGTGGCTATGCTTGCCGTGGCACAAAACTTGCTCTAGGTGATTATGCTTTAAAAGCTACTGAGGGTGGTAGAGTTAATTCACGCCAAATTGAAGCAGCTCGTATTGCTCTAACTCGTCATGTTAAAAGACAAGGTAAATCATGGATAAGAGTATTCCCAGATAAACCTTTAACTAAAAAACCACTTGAAACAAGGATGGGTAAAGGTAAAGGTAGTGTTGAAGAATGGGTAATGAATATTCAACCAGGCAGAATTCTTTTTGAAATGACAGGCGTTAGTGAAGATATGGCTAGAGAAGCTCTTGCACTTGCTATGAGTAAATTACCATTTAAAACTAAGTTCGTTACAAGAGAGAGTGAAAATGAAATATACTGAGCTAAAAGATAAAACAGCAGAAGAATTAAATGCTATGTTAAAAGAGAAAAAGGTGCTTTTATTTACACTAAAACAAAAGCTTAAAACGATGCAGCTTACAAATACAAATGAGCTTCGCGTAGTAAGAAAAGATATTGCTAAAATCAATACTGCAATATCAGCTATGAAATAAGGGGCTAATTATGAGTTTTAAAAGAGAAATACAAGGCGTAATCGTTGCAAAATCAGGTGATAAAACAGTTAGCGTTCTAGTTGAGCGTAAAGTTGTTCACCCAAGATATAGAAAGATTGTAAAACGCTTTAAAAAATATTTAGTTCATGATGAAAAAAATACTGCTAATGTTGGCGATACAGTTGTGGCAATTGAATGCAGACCATTGTCAAAACGCAAATCTTTTCGTCTTAAAACAATCTTAGCAGCAGGAGTTGAGTAATGATTCAAAGTTTTACAAGGCTTGTAGTTGCTGATAATAGCGGCGCAAAAGAAATTATGTGTATAAAAGTATTAGGTGGTAGCAAGAGAAGATATGCTACTGTAGGTGATGTTATAGTTGCATCTGTTAAAAAAGCTTTACCAAATGGTAAAATTAAAAAAGGTCAAGTAGTTAAAGCTGTAATCGTAAGAACTAAAAAAGAAGTTCAAAGAGAAAATGGCTCATTAATTCGTTTTGATGAAAATGCAGCAGTTATTTTAGATGCTAAAAGAGAGCCAGTTGGAACTCGTATTTTCGGGCCAGTTGGTAGAGAAGTAAGATATGGTGGCTTTATGAAAATTGTTTCACTAGCTCCGGAGGTTTTATAATGGCTGTTAAATTTAAAATTAAAAAAGGTGATAATGTAAAAATTATCGCAGGTGATGATAAAGGTAAAACAGGTGTTGTAAAGGCAGTTTTTCCTAAGAAAAATCAAGTAATCGTTGAAGGTTGCAAAATTGCTAAGAAAGCAGTTAAACCAAGCGAGCAAAATCCACAAGGTGGTTTTGTAAATAAGGAAATGCCTATGGATATTTCAAATGTAGCAAAGGTGGAGGCATAATATGAGATTAAAAGAAAAATATGTTAATAGCATTAAGCCTGCTATTGCTAAAGAATTTGATATTAAAAATCCTATGTTAATTCCTGCTATTGAAAAAATTGTAATTAGCGTTGGTTTAGGTGCTGAATTTACTAAAGATCAAAAAGTATTACAAAGTATTGTTGATACAATTAGTTTAATTTCAGGACAAAAAGCAGTTGTAACTAAAGCTAAAAAATCAGTTGCTGGTTTTAAAGTAAGAGATGGTTTCCCTGTTGGTGTAATGGTAACTTTAAGAAAAGACAATATGTATGCGTTTTTAGATAAGTTAATTTCTATTGCATTACCAAGAGTTAAAGACTTTAGAGGCCTAAGTAGAGATGGTTTTGATGGTCGTGGAAATTATAGCTTCGGTTTAAATGAACAATTAATGTTCCCTGAAGTTGTATATGACCAAATTTTAAGAACCCATGGTATGAATATAAATGTTGTAACAACAGCAAATAGCGATAAAGAGGCATTAAGATTATTAGAATTATTCGGTGTGCCTTTCACAAAAGGAAAGTAATATGGCAAAAAAATCAATGATAGCAAAAGCTGCTCGTCCAGCTAAGTTTAAAGTTAGAGCTTATACAAGATGCCAAATTTGTGGTCGTCCACACTCAGTATATAGAGATTTTGGAATTTGCCGTGTGTGCCTAAGAAAAATGGCTAATGAAGGATTAATTCCTGGTCTTAAGAAAGCTAGCTGGTAAGGAGAAGTTATGATTAACGATTTAATTTCAGATTCACTAACTCGTATTAGAAATGCAGCACTTCGTAAATTAGATACAACAAAATTACTACATTCAAAAGTTGTAGAATCTATTGTTGATATTTTTAAAGCGAAAGGTTATATTGAAGATTATAGCGTTGTTGAAGAAGATAAAAAGAAATTCATCAATGTAGTTTTAAAATATGATGAAAAAGGCAAAAGCGTTATTAATGAAATAAAGCGTGTTAGCAAACCTGGTCGTAGAGTTTACCGTGGTAAAGATGAAATCAAAAGATTTAAAAACGGTTATGGAACAATAGTTGTAAGTACAAGCAAAGGTGTTATTAGCAATGAAGTTGCTTATAAAGAAGGCATCGGTGGCGAAGTACTTTGCACTATTTGGTAATTAATGCTTTTTATGGCATTCGGAAAGCTTAAGCTTTCCCTAGACAAATAAAAAGGAAAAATATGTCAAGAATAGGAAAACAACCAATTGAAATTCCAGCTGGAATTTCAGCTAAAGTAGATGGTAATGTTCTTAGTTTTACTAAAGGAAATGTAAAAAAAGAACTTGATTTTAAAGGCCATGTAAATGTAGAAGTTAAAGACAATCAAGTAGTATTCACTCCAAAAAGTGATGATAGAAGTTCAAGAGCTTATTGGGGAACTTACAGAGCTTTAGCTAATAATATAGTAATAGGTCTTACTCAAGGATTTAAAAAAGTATTAGAAATAAATGGTGTTGGATATAAAGCTGCAATGAAAGGTAAAACTTTAGAAATGGCTTTAGGTTACTCACATCCAGTAATTTTTGATGCTCCAGAAGGCATTGAAATAGCAGTTGAGAAAAATACTATCGTAATTACAGGTGCTGATAAGCAAGTAGTAGGTCAAGTTGCAGCTAAAATTCGTGAATTTAGACCACCTGAGCCATATAAAGGTAAAGGTATTAAGTATTCAGATGAGCGTATTATTCGCAAAGCTGGTAAAACATCTAAGAAGTAAGGGATAAATAATGAGAGCAAATATCTTAAAAAGAAAATTATCTCTTAGAATTAAGAGAAAAAAGAGAATTCGTGCAAAAATTAGCGGTTGTGCAACTTTACCAAGAGTATCTATTTTTAAATCAAATAGAACGCTTTATGTTCAAGCAATTGATGATGTAAAAGCTCACACAATAGCTAGCGTAAATGGTAAAAAATTAGGCATTAAAGCAAATATTGAAGGTGCTAAGAAATTAGCAGCTGAATTTGCAAAAAGCTTAAAAGCAGCAAAAATTGAAGAAGCAGTTTTTGATAGAAATGGTTATTTATACCATGGTGTTGTAGCAGCTTTTGCTGATGCTTTAAGAGAAAACGGTATCAAACTATAAGGATAAATTATGGAAAAATATAATAGAGAAGAATTTGAAGAAGTAATTGTTGATATCGGTAGAGTTACAAAGGTTGTTAAAGGTGGTCGCCGCTTTAGATTTACAGCACTTGTAATTGTAGGTAATAAAAATGGCCTTGTAGGTGTTGGTTATGGTAAAGCTAAAGAAGTTCCTGATGCTATTAAAAAAGCAGTAGATGATGCGTTTAAAAATATCATTTCAGTTAAACTTCGTGGCCAAACAATCCCACACGATATTGAAGTAAAATACAATGCAAGCCGTATTTTATTAAAACCTGCTAGCGAAGGTACTGGAGTTATCGCAGGTGGTTCAAGCCGTCCAATTATTGAACTTGCAGGTATTAAAGATATTCTTACAAAATCACTTGGTTCATCAAATCCAGGCAACGTTGTAAGAGCTACAATCAAAGCTTTAAGTATGTTGAAAGGATAAAAAATGGGACTTGAAAATTTACAAAAAGCAGCAGGCTCTACTCATAAAACAAAAAGAATAGGCCGTGGTCAAGGTTCTGGCTGGGGAAAAACTGCTACAAAAGGTGGTAAGGGTCAAACAGCTAGAAAAGGTTATAATGAAAAAAGAGGTTTTGAAGGTGGTCAGCAACCACTTCAAAGAAGATTACCTAAAGTTGGTTTTACTTCTAAGTTTGAAAAACCTTATGTAATTAATGTTGAAAAAGTTACAGCTATTAAAGAATTAAAAGAAATTACTTTTGAAAGCTTAAAAAGTGTTCATAAATTTTCTTCAAGCGTTAAGAAAATAAAATTAATTGGCGCAAGTGCTAGTTCATTAGTAGCAAAAATCAAAGACGAAAACATTAAAACTAGCGGAAGTAAATAATGAATAAAAATCTTGCCAATAAAATTTTTATAACATTGGCGCTTTTATTTGCTTACAGGATACTGGCTTACGTGCCAGTTCCTGGCGTAAATGTAGATGTAATTAAAGAATTTTTTGAATCAAACACAAATAATGCTTTAGGTATGTTTAATATGTTTAGTGGAAAAGCTGCTGAGCGTTTATCAATCATATCTTTAGGTATAATGCCTTATATTACTTCATCAATTATTATGGAATTACTTGCAGCAACATTTCCAAATATCGGTCGTATGAAAAAAGAACGCGATGGAATGGTTAAATATATGCAAATTATTCGTGTAGCAACTATTGTAATTACTTTAATTCAAAGTGTTGGAGTTTCAGTAGGGCTTCAAAGCTTACACTCAAGAACAGGTGAAGCTGCTATTATGATTGATTTTAATACATTTATAGCTTTAAGCGCTGCTAGTATGTTAGCTGGAACTATGTTGCTTATGTGGTTAGGCGAGCAAATTACTCAAAGAGGTATTGGCAATGGTATTTCATTAATTATTTTTGCTGGTATCGTTTCGGGAATTCCTAGTGCGATTTCTAGCACAATTAACCTTGTAAATACTGGTGAATTAAATTTCTTAGTAGTAATTGGTATTGCCTTAGTTATTATTGCAGCTATTGGTGCTATTATTTATGTAGAATTGGGAGAAAGAAGAATTCCAATTTCTTATAGTAGAAAAGTTTTAATGCAAAATCAAAATAAAAGAATTATGAATTATATTCCTATTAAATTAAATTTAAGTGGTGTAATTCCTCCAATTTTTGCTAGTGCAATTTTGACATTTCCTGCTACTGTTTTACAATCAAGTACAAATGAATACATTATGAAAATTAATGATATTTTCAATCCAAATGGTTATGTATTTCATATTTTTACATTCTTTTTTGTAATCTTTTTTGCATATTTTTACGCATCAATTGCATTTAATGCAAAAGATATTTCAGAAAACCTAAAAAAACAAGGTGGTTTTATTCCAGGTATTCGTCCAGGAGAAGGAACAGCTTTATATTTAAATGAAATTGCAAGTCGCTTGACATTAAGTGGCTCAATATATTTAGCAATTATCGCTACGCTTCCTTGGCTTTTAGCTAAATTTATGGGAGTTCCATTTTATTTTGGTGGAACATCAGTTTTAATTGTTGTTCAAGTAGCGCTTGATACAATGAGAAAAATTGAAGCTCAAATGTATGTGAATAAATATCAAACCTTAAGTGCAGTAGGCTTATGATTATAAATAGGCAAATATTTTTGCCGATTATTTTGGCTATATTTTTTGTGGCTTGTTCACAAAATATAGCCAACAATAACTATGAAAACTATCAAAATAAAATCAATGGTGTAGTATTAATTGATGATGTTTATTCTAATTATCCAGCACAAATGTTTACTCCTAATGCTATTTTTGATACTAAATTGGATATAGAAAAAGTACAACAAACAAATAAAATTGTAGAGCGTATTTTAAATTCTTCAAGTGAGTGGAGATATACTCCTTATAGACTTGGCGGCACTAATAAAAATAAAGGTGCGGATTGTTCTTTTTTTACTCAAGAGATTTATAAACAAGTATATGGATTTAATCTAAGTAGAAGCACAAAAGAACAAAGATTAGGTGGCAAAAAAGTTTCAAAATCTAAGCTTAAAGCAGGAGACTTAGTGTTCTTTAGAACAGATGGACCTTTTGGCTTACATGTTGGAATTTATCTTGAAAATAACAATTTTATACATTTATCTTCAAAAGGTGGAACAAGAATTCAAAGCCTTAATGTAAGATATTGGAATACAAGATATTTAGATGCAAGAAGGTATATAAATGCTAAATAAAATAGCAATTTTTGATAGTGGTGTAGGTGGGCTTGGAACTTTAAAATTATTAGTAAAAAGCCGTGTAGCAAAAGAAATAATTTATTATGCTGATAATAAAAATGTCCCATTTGGAACTAAAAGCAAAGAAGAAATTTTAAAAATCGGTCAAAATGCAATTGATTATTTAACAAGTTTAAATGTAGATTTGATTATTTTAGCTTGTAACACAGTTAGCTCAATTTTAAGCGAGCTAAATGTAGCTATTAAAGTTCTTCCTATAAGTGATTATGGTATTTTAGGGCTTAGTCAAATTGCTAATAATCAAAATTCTTTAGTAGTAGCTACAAAAGCAACTCTTAGCTCAGGGCTTTATCAAAACGCTTGTAAAAAATATAATATAAAAGCTGACTTTATAAGTCCTATTTCTTTTGTTCCTATTGTTGAGAGTATGGATTATTCTAAAGCGAGTGAAGATTTTGCAAATTATTTTAATAAAAATAATTATGATTACATTCTTTATGCTTGTACTCATTATCCATTTTTAGAGCAAGAATTTAAAACTTATTTTCCTAAAGCCACATTGATTGACCCAGCAAAAATTTTAGCACAAACTATGCAAGATGAATTTTTTAATAAAGATTTTAAATCAGAAATTATAATTGATTTTAGAGCTAGTAAAGATACTAAGATATTAAAAGATTTTTATGAAAGGATTAAAAATGTATGAGATTTTAGTAAGACCTTGTGGAGATTACGCTACAAATTGTTATATTGTAAAGCACGAATTAGGAGATATTGTAATAGACCCAGGCAAAGGTGCTTTAAGTTTTATTAAAGAAAACTCAAGCAAAGTTCTAGCAATTTTAAATACTCATGGACACCACGACCACATATGGGACAATAAATTAGTAGCACAAGAATTTAACGCTCTTTTATACACCCCAAAAGATGATATATTTATGTTAAAAAATCCTTTTTATGGTTTTTTGCCAAGTGATGATATAGCAATAGCCGTTGAAGACAAAGAAGAATTAGTATTTAATGGTTTAAAATTTACTTTTCATCATTTTGCAGGTCATACTCCAGGTTGTTCTATGATTGAATTTGATGATGTTTATTTTAGTGGGGATTTTTTATTTGAAAGAAGTATAGGCAGATGGGATTTTGAGTTCTCAAATGCTGATGATATGGTAAATAGTCTTGAAAAAGCAAAGAATTTAAAAGATGATTTTTATTTACTACCAGGTCATGGAAATCAAACAAAAGTTAGTTTAGAAAAACCACATTTTGATTCTTGGATAAGATACATTAAGCAATGTTAATAATAGAATTAATTTTAGTATTTTTTGGTTTGATGGCTTGGTTTTTTCAAAAAGCATCACCAAAAAATGAAAAAATAGAAAGACTTAGTAGAAAATGTCCTTGCACAAGAATGGCTAATACTGGGCTTTTAACTAAAATATTTCTTTATTCAGCCATTGGTATAATTATAATTAATGCTTCAATGTTAGACTATGTGGGTTTTAATAAAGATAATATCTCTCAATTTATAATAGCCTTAGTGCTTGTATTTTTGGGATATAAAGTAAGAAAGGATGAATATGATAGAAATTAAAAAACCAGCAGAAATAGAAAAATTAAGAGTAGCTAATAAAATGGTTGCAAAAACGCTAGATTATCTTGAAACTTTAATAAAACCAGGAATTTCTTTAAAAGAATTAGATAAAGCTGCAGAAGATTATATCTTAAGTCTTGGTGCAAAACCAGCTTTTAAAGGGCTTTATGGTTTTCCGGGTGCAATTTGTGTTAGTCTTAATGAAACTTGCATTCATGGAATTCCTGATGATAGAGTTTTAAAAGAAGGCGATATTGTAAGCTGTGATGTTGGAACTTTCATAGATGGATATTATGGCGACGCTGCTAGGACTTATGGTGTTGGCAAAATCTCTAAAAAAGATGAAGAATTAATTGCTTGTAGCAAGGATTGTTTGTTAAATGCAATAAGTCATATTAAAGATGGTATGAGATTTAAAGAGCTTAGCAAGATTTTAGAAGACTTTATTCGCTCTCGTGGTTTTGTTCCACTAGAAGGATTTTGCGGACACGGCATTGGTAGAAAACCACACGCAGAGCCTGAAATACCAAACTATCTACACCCAAATGATAGTATTAAAAATGGTCCAAAGATTAAAAATGGAATGGTATTTTGTATAGAGCCTATGATTTGTCAAAAAGATGGAAGACCTAAAAATCTAAAAGGTATGTGGGAAACTGCTTCAGCAGATGGGTTAAATACTGCTCATTATGAACACTGCGTAGCTATTGTAAATGGAAGAGCCGAGATTTTATCAATTAATGAGTAAATTATGGATGCGAAAATAATTAAATCTAAATTAGATTTTAGCAGTGTTTTGTATTTTGTATTTATTTATTTGATTATTGCAATAACACAAGGAGCTTTTAAAGCAGGTTTTGTTTATTTAGGCATATTTTTCTCAATTTTGCTTGTGATTTATATTTATGATATGCCTATAATTAAAGTGATTTTGTATAAAGATAGAATTGGAGTTAGATTTATATTTTTTACAAAATACATAAAACTAAGCGATATTAAAAGCTATAAAAGAAAAAAGAGATTTTTAAAAATCAAAACCAATGGCTTACTTTATTCAAATATAAAATTAAGAAATTTTCATACAAATAGCCTTGATGAAATAGAACAGCACTTAAATGCTATAAATGAATAAAAATTATGGAATTTAAATTAGGAAATTATCCTAATTTAAATTCTTTATTCAACCGTTACGCTTTTTGCTAGATTTCTTGGCATATCTACATTTGCACCAACACGATTTGTAATTTCTAGTGCAAATAATTGCATAATTACCATCATTTCAAAAAACTCGCTTAGATAATGTTCTTGTTCGCTTGTTTTTATAAAATCATCAGCCTCGCTAAACTCAATAGGAGAAATTGCTAAAATATTTGCATCTCTTGCGCTTAATTCTAAGACATTTGAGCGAGTTTTATCATATAAAATATTTTTTGGCATAAATGCAATTGTAAATAATTCGCTATCAGCAAGTGCGATAGGACCATGCTTCATCTCTCCTGCTGCATAGCCTTCTGCGTGCATATAGCTTATTTCTTTTAATTTTAATGCCGCTTCAAGTGCTAAAGGATAAAATAAATCTCTACCTATAAAGAAAAATCCGTGTCCGTGTAAGTATCGCTTGCTTAGGCGTTTTAGTTTATCGTGAGTATTTTTATTTACTTTTAATACATTAGATAAATCCTTAATAGCAAGTAATTCTTTTTTAATATCTAAATTAGGATTTTTATTTAAATACAATGCTAGTAGCCATAGATTTAGCATTTGAGCGCAAAATGCTTTAGTGCTTGCTACACTTTTTTCAATCCCTGCACGAATTAAAATACAATAATCAGCTTCTCTTGCTATGCTTGAATTATCAACATTGCATAATGCTAAAGTTTTAAGCCCAGCATTTTTTGCTATTTTTAAAGCTTCAAGAGTATCAGCTGTCTCGCCGCTTTGAGATATACAAACGAATAAAGCATTTTTATCTAAAAAGCCATTTTTATATCTAAACTCACTTGCTATTTCTACACGGCATTCAATATTAGCACTTCTTTCATAGATATAACTAGCTGCCAACGCTGCGTGATAGCTAGTGCCACAAGCACAAATTATGATTTTACTAAAGTCTTGATTTAAATTCTTTAGCTCATCAAAACATACTTTATCATTAATAATTCTTCCTATTAATATATTTTGAACGATTTGGCTTTGCTCGTAGATTTCTTTTTCCATAAAAGTATCAAATCCATCTTTTAAAGCACTTTCTTTATCACAATTTAATTCTTTAAACTCAACAACACCATTTAATAAATGAATTCCATTTTTATCTAAAAAGCCAAAATCTCCATCGTTTAAATAAGCAACTTGTTTGCAAATTCCAACCAATGGAGCATCACAAGATGCCATATAAAACTCACTATTATTTGAGCCTTTTCCTATTATTAGTGGTGCGTTTTTCTTAGCAAAAAATATAGTATTTGGAGCTTTTTTTGTGATTAATAATATTGCATAAGCTCCATCAATTTTTTTAATAACTTCACTAAAAGCTTTTTCAGGGCTTAAAGTATTTGCGTATTTTTCAAATAAATGAACAATTACTTCTGTATCTGTTTGCGAATTAAAATGTGTGGTTTTTAGTTCTTCTTTTATTTCTTTATAATTTTCTATAATTCCATTATGTATTACGCAAGAATATTCGCCGTAATGTGGATGAGAATTTGTATCATCAGGTTTTCCGTGAGTTGCCCAGCGAGTATGACCTATAGCTACACCTTCATCATTAAAGTTTAAATTTTTCATAAAATTTGCTAGGTTCTCTAATTTTCCCGCCTTTTTAAAAAAGCTTAATTCATTATTTTTTAACACAGCCATACCAGCACTATCA
This sequence comes from Campylobacter sp. RM12637, assembly GCF_020137645.1. Taxonomy (NCBI): domain Bacteria; kingdom Pseudomonadati; phylum Campylobacterota; class Epsilonproteobacteria; order Campylobacterales; family Campylobacteraceae; genus Campylobacter; species Campylobacter sp. RM12637. The sequence goes on along the minus strand of NZ_JACGAV010000003.1, from coordinate 6,628 downwards.
TATCCACGATATTCAAGCTCTTTTAATCCTTTTAATATAATTTCTTTTTTTTCTAATTGTCCTAAATACCCAACAATTCCGCACATTTTTAATCCTTTAATAATAAAAATTACGCTAATTTATAGTAAGTTGTTAAACAAAGATAAATATAATCACTTTTCTTTTTTAAGGATGGTAAATGGATATTTTAGAAGCGTTAGACGAAGGTAAAAGATTAAGCGAAGAAGATTGTTATAAGTTATACGATTTAGATTTGCAAGTCTTAGGGTTTTACGCTAATAAAAAGAGATTAAAACTTCACGGAAAAAAAGTTTATTTTAATTGTAATCGTCACATAAATCCTACAAATATGTGCGTTGATACTTGTGCTTTTTGTGCATTTTCAGCTCATAGGCACAATCCAAATCCATATCATCTAACACACGAAGAAATCTTAAAAATAGTTGATGATACCGTTACTCGTGGGACAAAAGAAATACACATTGTTTCAGCTCACAATAAAAAAGGTGGTTGGGAATGGTATTTTGAGATTTTTAGAAAAATTAAAGATAAATACCCACATTTACATATTAAAGCAATGACAGCTGCTGAAATTAATTTTATTGCAAAGAGTTTTTTTGATGGAGATTATTCTGCAGTAATTGACAAAATGCTTGAATATGGAGTTGATTCTATGCCGGGTGGCGGTGCTGAAATTTTTGATGAAAAAGTTAGAAATGAGCTTTGTGCTAGCAAAGTTAGTTCTGATAATTGGCTTAAGATTCATGGGCTATGGCATCAAAAAGGAAAACAAAGTAATGCAACTATGCTTTTTGGACACATTGAAAGTCGTGGGAACAGAATTGACCATATGCTAAGACTAAGAAAACAACAAGATATTAGCAAAGGTTTTAATGCTTTTATTCCGTTAGTATGGCAAAAAGACAATTCGTTTTTAAAGGATTTAAAACCGCTTGGAAGTATAGAAATTCTAAAAACTATTGCAATAGCAAGGCTTGTTTTAGACAATATTTCTCATATTAAAGCTTATTGGGCGACTTTAGGATTAAACCTAGCAATGGTGGCTCAAGAATACGGAGCAAATGACCTTGATGGAACAATAGAAAAAGAAAATATCCAAAGTGCAGGTGGTGCAAAAAGTGCGAATGGCATTACGCTACAAGACTTCATAGACAATATCAAAACATCAAATTTAATTCCAATAGAAAGAGATAGTTTATACAATGAGATTAAGGAATATTGATTGAATTCTTTATATGTTTTTAGCTCCATTTTAAAAACATCATTCAAACTCATTATGCAATTAATATATGATTGCAAAAAATATACTTTCAAACATTTTAATCTAATAATTTCTTACTACAAACAAAAGGATACTGCTATGAGCTAGAATTTTTAATCTTATTGTGTTTAATCTTAGGTGCTTTACGCTAAATATTTTTTTATAAGGGAAAAAAATGGACTTTTTTAAGTTAAAAGAAAACAATACAAGTGTTAAAAATGAGTTTAATGGTGCTTTAGCAACATTTTTATCAATGCTTTATATTATTCCAACTAATGCTTTTATAGTAAGCAATACAGGGCTTAGTGTAGAAGCTTTAATGCTAGCAACTGCTTTAGTAACTATAATAGCAACTGCATTTACAGGACTTTTTGCAAATTCTCCAATAGCAATGAGTACAGGTATGGGACTTAATGTATTTTTTACATTTTCAATGTGCAAAGGTCAAGGAATTCCTGTTGAAACTGCTTTAGGTGCTGTTTTTATAAGTGGTTTTATATTTTTAGTTCTTTCTTTTACAAATTTTCGTATTTTTATTTTAAAAAGTATTCCTGAAGATTTTCGCCGTGCTATAAGTGCTGGTATTGGGTGCTTTCTAGCGTTTATGGGGATGAATCAGGCTCATATTGTTACGGCTGATCCTGTAACTCTTTTAAAAATAGGTAATTTTGCAGACCCGAATGTGTTATTTTGTTTATTTGTATTATTTTTAATTGTTTGTTTTTGGGCTTGGAAGATTAAAGCAGGTTTTATTTTAGCGGTTTTAATAGGTAGTATTATCGCTTGGACTTTTGGAATAGGTGGAGCAAAATTACCAAGTGAATTTGTGGCAATTCCAAATTTTAGTGAAAAAGATGGGCTTATGAGTATTTTTGCAAAACTTGATATTATGAGTGCTTTAAGTTTATCGGTATTACCTGCAGTAATGACACTTTTTGTAACTCAATTATTTGATAGTATAGGCACGATTACTGGTGCTGGAATTAGGGGCGGAATATTTAAAAATAAAACAAAATCAGACGGAACTCTTGATGATAGTGGAGATAAAAAATTAGGTAAAACTATGATAGCTGATGCGGCAGGAACTTGTATCGGAGCAGTTATTGGCACATCAACTGCAACTGCATTTGTAGAAAGTAGTGCTGGTATAGAAAGTGGTGCTAGAACAGGACTTAGCAATATATTTTTAGCGGGAATGTTTTGTCTTTGCATATTCTTTTTACCATTTTTCCAAGCAATTCCTGTTAATGCTATTTATCCTATCTTGATAATGGTTGGAATTTTAATGTTTATGGAAGTTAGCAATATTGATTTTAAAGACCCTGCAAATAGTGTTGCTACATTTTTTACGGTAATTATGATGCCATTTACTTACTCAATTACTACAGGTATTGCTTTTGGATTTATTTCTTATGTATTAGTTAGATTATTAAGAAAAGAATTTAATAAGCTAAGTAGTGGTATAATCGTTATCTCTATTATTTGTATGGCAGTGTTCTTGCTACAATTTATGAAATTTAATTAAAAGGTAAAACTATGTATAAATATACTTACGATGAATTTAAAAATGACTTTGAGCCGTTTGCAAAACGCATTCAAGATGAGTTCAACCCAGACGCTTTTGTAGGTGTTGCTCGTGGTGGTCTTACACTTACTCACGCATTATCAACTGCACTTAAAAGCAGAAATGCTTTTGTATTAAATAGTATTCATTATGATGGGCAAAAAAAATTAGATACTATTGAAATTACTAATATTCCTGATTTAAGTAAAGCTAAAAAAGTTTTAATCATTGATGATATCGTAGATAGTGGTGAAAGTCTTGATGCAATTCGTAAAAAAATATTAGAAATTTACCCACATTTAGAAGTTAAACTTGCTGTTATTTTTTATAAGCCAAGCGCTATTATAAAACCTGAATTTTGTGTAAAAGAAGCTAAAGAATGGATTAGTTTTTTTTGGGATTTTGAAGTATGATTTATGAAAATAGTTTTTGCTATATTAAACGCCACGAGAGTTCTATCCCGTGGCTAGAAATCCATGCAAAAGACGAATACAAAGAACTTAGTAATGATGAAGAAACAAGCCTAAAAATTTTTAAAATTGCTATGCTTATAGAAAAAGAAATGATTAGTTTTTATAAGCCAACTAAGATTAATCACGCTTCATTTGCTAACTACTTGCCTAAAGCCCATTGGCATATAATGGCTAGATTTAGTGATGATGGATTTTATCCTGAATGTATGTGGGGTAAGCAATTAGGGGATTTAAAAGATTATAGAGCTAGTTTTGATGAATTTTGCGATATTTTAGTAGCTAAGTTAAAGAATTTTAAATAAGTAGAAATCATATTTAATTTTTACTTATTTAAAACATATTACTTTCTTAAATCTTTTAATAAAATCTTATTCTCTGCTGATATTTTTGCACTATAACTTATCTTTTGAAACATCATTGATAAAGTTTCATTATCTAATTTTTTAATTTTTAAAAAATTAAAAGTTTCATCAAAATTATTACTTAAAAGTTCTGTAAAATACCAAGCTCTAGCCATATTTACATAATATTCTTGACTTTTTATATTAAATATTTTTTCTAATTTTGTGGTATCACTGCTAAAATATCTTATAAAACATAAAATCCCAAATCTTTTTTCATATATTGCGCTAGATTCAATCCATTCGCATATGATTTGCTCTACCTTATCAAGATTATTATCAAAGCACTTAGGTCTTATAGTATCGCAACTACACCAATTATCTATGATTTTTAATATTATTTTTAAATTCTTAACTACTAAATCATAATCATCTAACTCATTTAATACGTGTATGTAAAGTTGCATTTCATCAAAACTTTTAAAATTAGTATTTAATAAATAATCATTTAAATCATACTTTTTAATTATAGTTTTTGCATACCTTTTAAGCTTATTGTTTCTAACTCCTATTATTTTATAGTTAGTAAATACTGATTTTTTGCAATAACTTTTATATATTTTATCTATATGTTTTTGTAAATATTCTTTAATTTTCATTATAGCTCTTTCGTTTTGTTTAAAAAAATAATCTTACTATAAATACTTTTACTAAGTATTAACCTAGCTTCTTTAAAATCATCGCAACTTAGACTAGTTTTTTACTCCTTGAGAGACTTAAACCCCTTGAGAAATCAAGGGGTTTTCCTTTTTTAAGAATAATTCAAATTACATTTTTTTAAAAATTTATATAACTTTAAGCTTAATTTTCAAAATTTATGCTACTATTCCCTTACATTTTTACAAAAAAAGGAGAAAAAATGAAATTAGTTAAATTAAGTTTAGCAGCAGTTGTTGCTGCAGGTTCGTTCTCATTCGCGAACGCAGTTGCTTTAGATGAAGCTATTCAAAATGTAGACCTATCAGGAATGTTAAGATACAGATACGATACAAATTCTGAAAAAATAAAAAACAATTCAGTTACTACGAAAATAGATAGATCAGAAGATAACGGACATTTATATAAAGTTCAATTAAAATTTGGTGCTGATATCGCTGATAATTTCAAAGCTACAGCATTATTCCAATATTCAAACACTGATGGTTCTTTTGGTGATTCAGCATATTTAAATGATAAAAAAACTTTCAATGTAAGAGATGCTTATTTAACTTATACAAATTATGATACTTCATTCATATTCGGTAGAATGGAAATTGGCTCAATTTGGACTGATGATTTACTAGGAACAGGGTTAAAAATAGTAAATAACAGTATTGAAAATGTAACTTTAGCAGCTTATGCTTTTGATAACTATAACAATGATGGAGATTTAAGTAGCGTTTTATTTGTTACAGATGAAGCAGGTAATAAATATGCTACAAGTAAGAACCTTTATGGTATAGCAGCTATTGCTAATTTTGACCCAGTAGCAGCTCAACTATGGGTTTCAAATATGGCTAGTTGGGGCACATTCTATGCAGTAGATTTCAATGTTGCTCTAGGTGACAAAGATGACTTTGCATATAATGTACATGCTCAATACGCAGGCAACAGCCTTAAAAAAGATAGAAAAGGTGAAGTAGCAGCTAATGGTAACTTCTATGCAGCAGAAGCTGGCTTTGACGCATTCGGCTTAGACTTCAATGTAGGTTATGCTGGTTATGGTAAAAAAGATAAATTAACTCTTAATACTGTAGAAGATGAAGGTCAATTAATCAACTACGGCGAAATCGTAATGAAAGACTACCAAGGTGGTTTTGGTAAAAAAGATTTCGTATTCGGAACAATTGGCTATACATTTGAAGATGTAAGATTTGGTGTTGATATTATTAGCGGAACAAATAAAATTGTTAACAATAAAGAAAAATTATTTGAAGTTAAGCCACAACTATCTTACAAATACAGCGACAAACTAAACTTCTCAGCATTCTATGCTTACGCAGAAACTAAAGATGCTACTGAAGTAAGTATTACTAAAGATAACAAATTAAGTCTTGATAAGTCTGATAAGAAAAAAGAAAGTTTAATCAGATTCCAAGCTAAATATACATTTTAATTAATTGCTAGGCTTTAAGCCTAGCTTTTTAAAGACTTAGAATGAAAAAAATTTTATTATTTTTATGTATTATAAATTCTATAAATGCAGTGACTACAGATGATTTATTAAATTATACTTTTAGTGATAATTTAGATATTAATTTAGGTAAAGAACTTTTTATAAATATTCATAAATGTAATTCTTGTCATGGAGATTTAGGAGATAAATCAAGCACTACATTTAAATCCTTAAACACTCATTCAGCATCTACTTTAAAATCAATGTTAAAATCTTACAAAAACGATAAAGATTTTGGAGGCAAAACAAGATTTGTTATGCAAAGATATGCAAATAAATTGTCAAATAAGGATATTGATAATATTATAGCTTATATAAAAGGCAAAGATAATTTAGAATTACCTAATTCAAAAAATATTGAACCTGCTAAAAAAACTAAAGATAATTTATATTTGGAATAAAATCTAAATATAAATTCCTATTTTAAAACTTAGATATTTTATTATAATTTAGCTATATAACTTAATAATCTTATAAAATATATAATGCCATTAAGTTATGCTAAACATATAAAATTAACCTATCTAAAATATTTTATACAAATAATTCAAGTAATGTTTTTTATATTATTCAAAATTATTATTTATTTTCTTACTAAATTTCAAACTTCTCAAACCTAACTCTCACTACATAACCACCAAAACTACAAACTATCTTCACTAATTTTAGTTTTTAATGTTTTTAAATTCTCCCAACTTTCCCTACTTTTCCAAATAATTTTCATTTTTTTCAATTTTTTTAAAAAATATTTTC